>NZ_JBSFSA010000007.1:0-246968 GCF_053589515.1 Streptomyces sp. NPDC003327
CCTACGGCGTGCGCGGCGGGAGGGGCTCGTGGCCCGTGCTCAGGGCCACCCGGACCACCGTGTCCGCGATGCGCCGGGCGGAGTCCTCGGGCGAGGCCGTGGCCTGGACGATGTGACTGGCGGTCAGCCGGACCGCCGCGTCCACGGCCAGCTCCCGCGCGACCGGATCGATCGCGGGCCAGGCCTCCGTCACGTACGCGTCGGCCATCGCCGTCGCCGTGTCGAAGGCGGCCGTGGAGCGCGTCGTCAGGTATGGCAGGAGCCCGTCCTCGCCGCTGCTGGTCAGCATGGCCCTGATCAGGGGGTTGCGGCCGGCGAGCGTGAGGGTGAAGCAGACGGCAGCCTCGACGGCCGCCCGCAGGTCGTCCCGGTGGGCGTCCAAACCCTCCTGGATGCCGACGAGGCAGCGTTCGAGCTCGCGCCGGAACAGGGCCTCGCCGACCGCCTCCTTCGACGCGAACTCCGAGTACAGGGTCTGCCTGCTCACGCCCACGGCGGCTGCGAGGTGCGCCATCCGCAGCTTGTCGAAGCCGCGTTCGGCGACCGCCTCGTACGCGGCGTCCAGCAGGCGCTCGCGCAGCAGTGTCCGGACCGTCTCCCTGAAGCGTGCCATCGGCCAAGCCTAGTCCAGCGGAATTGTCCGAAGAAGTGTCCGGGGTGTTGACACATCTTCCAATAGTGTCCAATTCTCGAACAAGCAGTCGTCCAGTGTCGCACCGCAGTCGCTTCTCCCGGTCGTCCCGGCGGCCGTGGGGTGGGACACGACGGCTGTCCTCCCTCACATCCCCTCCCGCGCCGAGTGCGCGGGACGACGGTTGGAGATCACATGGAGCAGGAACCCAGAGGGGTCACCCGCTGGCGCAGATCGGCCTTCCTGGCCGTGCCCGCGACCGCCGCCGTGGCCGCCATGGCCACGGCGATGGTCCAGGGCGCGCTCGCCGCCAACCTCTCGCTGACGAGCGTCCCCTTCACCCTCAGCTCGAAGACCGTGGCGGCCCCGCAGGGCATCGGCGCCGTCATGCACACCGTCGACGCGGGCGGGGCGAAGGGCGCGGCCGAGGTCGGCATCGCCAAGGCCGGGCTCGACGGCATCTGCGTCCACGCGGTGCAGTCGGTCAACTTGCCGGTGATCGGCAGCCTCGGCACCTGGTCGCTCACCATCTCGTCACCGGCCGCCGCCACCCCGCTCACCAGCGACCAACTCGTCGCCGGCGCGGGCCTCCAGGCCAACAAGCTCGTCCTGGACGCCCAGGCCCTCAGGGCGGCCACCGCCACGCTCAACGCCAGTGACACCACCCCGAACGTCATCGGCGCCGCCGCCGACGGCGCGGGCATCAAGGGGACGGGCATCACCGACGGCACCCCGGGCCAGTTCGGTCTCGACGCCACCGGCGGCCGCACCGACATCAAGGACCTCAACGCCGACGCCAACGGCGCCACGATCTCCGGCGCGATCACCCTGCCGAACCTCGCCATCGGCATCGCCCACGGCGACAAGGGCTGCTGACCCGGCCGCCCACGGCACGGCACCGGACACCACCGGACACCACCGGGGCCGGGGGGGCACCCGCAACGGAGCGCGGCGCCCCCGGCCCGTACCACCGCCGTTCCCTCCGCGTTCCCCTCCCACGCCCTCCCCGTTCCCTCTCCCCGTCCCTCCCCGCTCCCGACCACCGCTGCGAGGACCACGATGAGCACAGCTCCGCCGCCCGACGAACGCACCGAAGCCCCCGCGACTGCCGTGACCGCCGTGACTGCCGTGACTGCCGAGACCGCCGGGACCGCCGGACAACCCTCCGCCCTGCGGCGCGGTTGGTCGGCCTTCCGGCGCTGGCGCCGCACCCGCCCCTTCTGGGCGGCGGCGTGGACCGGGCTCGGCGGCTTCGTGATCTTCTTCCTGCCGATGGCGCCGCTCGGCAAGATCGTCCAGGTCGGTGTCGGCGGCATCGCCGGCATGGCGGGCGGCGTCGTCCTCATGGCGATGGCCCTGCTCGTCCTGCTGCTGCCGAGCCAGCGGCACACCGCCGGTGTGATCGCCGTCATCGCGGGCGTCGCCTCCTTCCCGCTCTCCAACCTCGGCGGCCTCTTCGTGGGCATGGCGCTGTCCGTGCTCGGCGGCTCGATGGCCTTCGCCTGGCTGCCCGAGAAGCCCGCCAAGCGGCGCCGCGGCCTCCTCCGTCGTACCGCGGCGGCCGTCGACGCCCCCCTCACCGCAGGGAGCGGATCCGCATGACCCCCACCGTCCTCACGACCCTCGCGCGCGTGCGCGCCGACGGCGTCCGCTCCGCCGCCCACTGGAACGCGCGGATGCTCGCCCAGGCGGCCGACGGCACCCGCCGCGGCACCCGCTGGGGGCGAGGGTCGCTCGCCCTCGTCCCCGCCGTCCTCGCCGTCGGCGCCCTCGGCGCCGCGCTGGCGCAGGGCGCCCTCGCGGCCAACTTCAGCGTCACCGGACAGCCCTTCACACTCACCTCCAACGGCGTCCAGGGCTCCGGCTTCGGGGCCATCGTGAACACCCCCGCCGTCGGACGGCCGGACGGCAGCACCACCACCAACACCGCCATGGCGCGCGTCGGTTTCGCCAGCGCCGGGCTCGCCGGACTCTGCGGCATCGTCCACCAGACGATCGCCGGAGTGCCGTACTCGCTGCTCCTGACGGGAGGCCAGAAGGTGACCGCCGCACCGCCCGCCGCCTTCACCACGGACATCGACGCATCGAACCTCTACATCCAGGCGACCGAGCTCCAGGCGTACGGTCCCACGACCCTCCAGAACGCGGTGCTCGGGCAGTCCGCCGACCAGGTCACCGTGGCCGGAAAGCCGCTCACGGGCGCGCTGCCCGGCGGCTTCGGACTCGGCTCCGCGGGCGGCGAGGGCGGCAGCTCCATCAGGCTGCACGGACTGAACGCGACGGCGTACGACGCCGAGATGGCGGGGGCGCTCGTTCTGCCCGACCTGAGGATCAGGGTCGTCGCGGGATCGGCCACCACATGCTGAGCCGGGCGAGGGCCGCGACCGCGTGGTTCCGGGCGTTCCGGCGCACCCGGCCGTTCTGGGGCGGGGTGTGGCTGGTCATCGGCGGGTGGACCGTGCTCAAGTTCTCGCTCAGTTCCCTCCAGTTGATCGTCAGCACGGGCTTCGGGGGAGTGGCCGGCTATCTGGTGGGCGGCGGGATGATCCTCTGCGGGCTCATTCCGATGGCCCTGCCCGCCCAGCGCTACACCTTCGGGCTCATCGGGGTGCTCCTCGCCGTCGTCTCGCTGGTCGTCTCCAACCTCGGCGGCTTCCTGGTCGGCATGGCCCTCGGGGTCCTGGGCGGCTCGATGACGGTCGGCTGGGGTGCGAAGCGCCCGCGCGGCAGGGCGGTGGAGGGATGACCGGGCGGCGGACCACGGGCCGTGCGGGGGCGCGGCGCAAGGTCCTCGCGGTGACGGCCGCCCTGCTCCTCGCCGTGGCCACGGCCGTCGGCGCCGGCCGGCCGAGCAGCGCGGCGGGCGGGCGGCTCGCGGCGGTCGAGCCGATGGGCGTACCGTTCCTGCCCTCGCCCGACCCGCTGCACGTCACCATCGCCAGCATGGTCGCCGTCTCCATGACCGTCGACAAGAACGTCACCATCCGGCTCTCGGACGGCACGACCCGCACGACGACCAAGTACACCTTCACCAAGCTGAAGATCCGTTCCCACATGAACGTGGTCCAGCGGGCGGCCGCCGGACACACGCTCACCATCGACGTGCCGGACGAGGGGTCGCTCGGCGGGTACGACAGCGCCGGGCAGCCCGAGACGACCACCATGTGGGGCACCATCACCAACGTCTGCGTCCGTGTCCTGGTCAAGATCTGCGGGGTGCAGGGCCTGCTCGACTTCTTCGGGTCCCTCATCCCCCTCACCGCGGGGGCCGAGGACTTCGTCGGCGACATCTACGCCATCCGCACGGTCGACGACCACGCCGAACTCAGCTCGACCGACAACCCCGTCCACCTCCCCGGCACGATCACGGTGACCACGCCGTGAGGACGTCTTCGGAACGACCCGGGGAGGGTACGGGGGAAGGACGTGAGGGGCGGCCCGTGGAAGGGCGCACGCACTGGCGCCGCAGCCTCGGCGTCGCCGGGCCCGCGCTCCTCCTCGCCGCCGGGGTCGGCTGGGCCATGGCCAGTGGGGCCCTCGCCGTCGGCCTGCGGATCCAGGACCGGCCCGTCGACTTCGCGACCAGCAGCCTGTACGGGACGCAGTACGGCGCCGCCGTCGTCGACCAGGAGGTCGTACGGCCCGACGGCTCGGCCGGTTCGGTGCGGGTGCTGCGGATGGGCTTCGCGGACGGGGTGATCAACGGGCTCTGCCTCAGCCAGCGGCAGCAGATCGCGGGAGCCACGTACACGCTGCTGCTCACGCTCGGCGACGACAACCCCCGCTCCTGGGAGATCAGGACGCAGAACACCGTCCTCGACCTCAAGAACGCCACCGGGGTGCTCGACATGGACGGCATCGTCGACCTCAACGTCAACGGCGCCGACGTACGGACGGTCAAGGACGCCGCCGGGGCGTACGTCCCCAACCCGCTCGGCAGCCCGCAGCACCGCTTCGGCATCCAGGCGCGCTACGCGAAGTTCGACCGCATCACCGGCACCGCCCAGGACTTCCAGATCCCCGGGCTCCTGACCACCCCGCGGCTGAAGCTCGTCGTGAAGCCGGGGACGGTCGCCTGCCCGGCCCCCGCGGCGCCCGTCGGCACGCCGGGGACGCCCTGACCCCGGCCGGGCTCTGGGCGGGTTCGGCCGCCGCGGACTCCCCGGGGTGGTCAGCCGTCCCCGGCGCCGGCGCCGGCAGGCAGTGTCGAGCCGAAGACCTCGTCGCGCACGGCCGTGAGGGCCAGCTCCAGGGCGCCGTCGAGGACCGCGTCGCCGCCCACGGCGGACAGCCGGATCCTGGCGCGGGAGAGGGAGAGCGCGCGGAGCTCCGTCTCCACGAGCTCGCGCAGGTGGTCGCCGCCCGCCGCGTGCAACCGGCCCGCGAGGACGACGAGCCCGGGGTCGACGACGGTGACGATGGACGCGAGCCCGAGCGCGAGCCGCCGGGCCACCAGCCGCAGCCCGGCCGCGGCGTTGTGGGCCGGGGGACCCGCCGTCTCGGTGGCCAGGCTCACCGCCTCCGCCACGGCCGTGGGGAAGTCGTCCCCGGGGACGCCGTGCGCGGCCAGGAGTTCCCGTACGGCGTCCCCGCCCGCGAGGTCCTGGAAGCCGTGCCGTCCGTACGGCCCGGCGTCCCGCGCGGTGGCCGCGCCCGGCAGGGGCAGGTAGCCGACCTCGCCCGCGCCGCCGAACGTGCCCCGGTGCAGACGGCCGCCGATGACGAGTGCGGCGCCGAGGCCCTCGTCGGCCCAGAGCAGGACGAAGTCGGGGGAGTCCGCCGCGGCGTGGGCCTGCTCGGCCACGGCCGCGAGGTTCACGTCGTTCTCGACGCGGACCGCAGGCAGGCCGAGGCCCTCGCCGAGCACCCGCTCCACGTCGGGGAAGAGCCAGCCGGCCATGTCCTCCACGCTGGCGTAGTGCAGCCGTCCGGTCGTCGGGTCGACCGCACCCTGCACACCGATGACGAGGTGGCGCGGCGGCTCGGGCGTGGGGACGCGGGCGAGCGCCGCGCGCAACGCGTCGAGGACCGGGCCGGGACCGGGCGCCGCGGGGTCGGCGGCGGGGGCGGGCACCTCCGTCTCCCCGACGACCGCTCCCGTGATGTCCGCCGTCCGCACGGCGATCCGCTCCGGAGTGACGTCGACGGCCGCGACGTAACCCGCGGCCGGATTGACCCGGTAGATCTCCGGGACCCGGCCGGGCATGCCGGTCCGCACCCCGTGGCTGACCACGAGCCCCGCCTCCTCGAGCCGGGCCAGCACCTGCGAGGCCGTCGGCTTGGAGAGCCCGGTGATCCTGCTGATCTCCGGACGGCTGAGGGGTCCCCGCTCCAGGAGGAGCCGCAGGGCGGTGCGGTCGTTGATCGCGCGTACGAGCCGCGGCGTTCCGCGGACGAGGCCGGTCACGTGTCCTCCGTACGCGGGTCGTCACACACTTCTGTCACATCTTCAACGTCTTCACCGCGCACCCTACCGCCGGACCCTCCCTCGCGGACGGGAGAAATTCTCGCCCGGATCGTGAATCGGACGCCCGTACCCGGGGAGCAGCAGGGTCAGCGGCCGATCGCGCGGACGAAGGAGGCGGCGCGATGAACCTCACCGTGCGGCGGCACTGCCGGCTCAGCGGACCCGGTGCCCCGGCGCGGGCGCGGGAAGAGGTCCACCGCCTCGTCGACGAGGCGCTCCTGGCGGGCTGGTGCGTGGACCGGACGGCGGAGGACGACACCCTGCTGGTGGTCAGCGAGCTGGTGACCAACGCCGTACGGCACGCCGGCGGAACCTGCGACCTCGACCTCACGCTCGCCCAGGACGACATCGACATCGGCGTCACCGACCCGGCCGTCGACGGGCCGGTGCCCAGGAGCCCGGACCGGACGGGGGAGAGGGGCGGCTTCGGCTGGGGACTCGTCGTCCGCCTCACGCACGACCTCACCATCAGCCGGGACCCCGGCGGCAAGACCATCCACGTCCACGTCGACACCCGTCACTGAAACAGAAGGGGCCGGTGACCGGCCCCGACGGGGTGGCGACGGGCGCTTGACGGGGGCTGGTGACGGGCGCTGACAGGGGCCGGGGGCGGGCGCATACTGGTCAGAGACCGCGGCGCGAGCACGGGCCGTTCCGGCAGCGGGATCGAGGCGTATCGACGTGACGCATTCCCGGAGCCAGGGGGAGCCGGCCTGGGAGGGCGGGGTCCCCCACGTCTTCCTCTCCGAGGGCCGACGCGCCTACCGCGCCCCCACGGGAAGCGCCCTCGTCCGCCGGGAGCGTACGGCCCTGGCGGCGACGTGGCTGCTCTGCGCGAGCGGCGAGTTCGACAGCGAGACGGTGGTCTGTCTCCACGAGGCCCTCTCCGACGCGCGCCACGCCCGTGCCGAACGGGTCCTGCTGGACGTGTCCCAGGTGACCTTCGGCGACTCCTCGTTCCTCGACGAGCTGGTGCGGGCGCACTACGCCCCCGGACGGCTCGTCCTCGTCGGACCGCTCACCCGCCAGGTGCGGCGCCTCCTGGACATGACCGGCACCCGGGACGTCTTCCACGTCGCCATCGACCGCGGCAGCGCCGACCTCGCCTGAGGGGCCGGCGCGTCAACGCTCACCCTCACTGGCCCCGGGGCGCGTACATGATCACTGCCATGCCCGCGAGGCAGACCAGGGCGCCGATCACGTCGAAGCGGTCGGGGCGGTAACCGTCGGCCGCCATGCCCCAGGCGAGGGACCCGGCGACGAAGACCCCGCCGTACGCGGCGAGGACGCGGCCGAAGTTCTCGTCGGACTGGAACGTCGCCACCAGCCCGTACAGACCGAGCGCGACGACACCGGCCCCGATCCACGCCCAGCCCCGGTGCTCCCTGACGCCCTGCCAGACCAGCCAGGCGCCGCCGATCTCGAAGAGGGCGGCGACGGCGAACAGGGCGACGGAGCGGGCGACGGTCACAGGGAGGGACCCTACCCGGCGCCCCTGGCGTGACGACGGTGCCGGGGACGTCACTGCCCGGGCGCTCGCCCCGGCCCCGGAGCAGCGGGCCGCCGACGGCGTTCTGGGCGCCGGGCCGCCGGGCGCATACTGGGCCGCATGGGATGGCCGCCTCCCACCGTGGACGACCTGAGGGCACGGCTCGGCAGCGAGCTGTTCCGGCGCGTCGCCGGCCCCTCGGGCCCGCAGACGCGCGCCCGCATCCACGAGACGCCCGGGCCCCGCTGGTTCGGCCCCGAGCGCCCGATCCGTACGGTCCACGGCGACGCCGCGATGTTCGTCGGCGGCCTGACGGCGCTGCTCCTCCAGTCCCTGCACCCGCTGGCCATGGCGGCGGTCGCGGCGCACTCGGGGTTCCGGGGCGACCCGTGGGGGCGGCTGCAGCGGACCAGTACCTTCCTCGCGGTCACGACGTTCGGCACCGCGGACGACGCCCGGCGGGCCGTGGAGCGCGTCCGGGCGGTCCACGGGACGGTGGCGGGGACGACGCCGGACGGGCGGGCGTACCGCGCGTCGGATCCGCACCTCCTCGCCTGGGTGCACGTGGCCGAGGTCGACAGCTTCCTGCGCGCGCACCGCCGTTACGGGGTGGCCCCGCTCGACCGCGCGGGCTACGACGGCTACGTCGCCGACGCGGCCCGGATCGCCGAGGAGCTCGGCGTGGAGCGTCCGCCCCGCACCCTGGCCGAGCTGGCACGCCGGCTCGACGCGTACCGCGACGAACTCGAAGGGACCCGGGAAGCGCGGGACACCGCCCGGTTCCTGCTGCTGCGCCCTCCGATCCCCTGGCAGGCGAGGGCGCCGTACGTCCTCCTCGCGGCGGGCGCGGTGGAGCTGCTGCCGCCGTGGGCGCGGGGGCAGCTGGGCCTTCCCGCACTGCCCCGCCCGGCGCGGGCGGTGGCGCGCGCGGGCGGACGGCTGGCGACTCGCGGCATCCGCTGGGCGATGAGCCCGCCTCCGCCGCCCCCGTCCCCGCAGCCCCCGCCTCCTACGGGCTCAGGGCCCGGGTGAGCCGGCGGGAGGCGTCAGGGGGTGTCGGCCTCCGTCCGCAGCAGCTCCATCAGCGCGCGGGCGGCCGGGCTGGTGGCCTGCGGGGACGGCAGCAGCGCCACCGTCTCGTAGACCGTCTCGCCGACGCCCTTGAGCGGGATCGCGCGCAGGGACGCGCGCTTGTGGCGGAAGTGCCCGGGGACGGCGGCGACGCCGAGGTTCTCGTCGACCAGGTCGAGCAGGCTGTGCACGTCGTTGACCTCCAGGGCGACCGTCCTGTGCACGCCCGCCGTCTCGAACGCGGCGTCCGTGGCGCGCCGCGGCCCCCAGTCCGGGTGGAAGTCGACGAAGACCTCCCCCGCGAGATCCTCCGGCGCCAGGGCGGGGCCGGCCGCCGCGAGCGGGTGCCCGGGGTGGACCAGCAGGGTCATCGGCTCGGCCGCCAGCGGCACCGACCGCAACAGCTCGTGGTCCGCCCGGGTCCGATAGGCGAAGGCCAGGTCGAGCCGCCCCGAAGCGACCTCGTCGGCGAGGTCCAGCGAACCCGACTGCCGCAGCCGGATCTCCACGTCCTGGTGCCGCCGCCGGAACGCGGCGAGCAGCGCCGCCGTGCGCACCCCCGCGATGCACTGCTCGGTGCCCAGCGCGAGCGTGCCGCGCAGCACCCCCTGCACCGCGGCCACCGCCTCGTGCGCCGCCCGCACCTGCGCGAGGATCCGCTCCGCCTCGGCCAGCAGCGCGCGACCCGCCTCCGTCAGCGTCACCCGCCGGGTCGTCCGTACGAACAGCGGCGCCCGCAGCTCGCGCTCCAGCGCGCGGATCGACGCGGACAGGCCGGACTGGGAGACCATGAGCCGTTCGGCGGCCCGGGTGAAGTGCCGGTCCTCGGCGACGGCGACGAAGTGCTGGAGGTGGCGCAGTTCCATGATTGAGAAGACTAAGCGCTGAATCCCATCGGATTCTTCTGTTGGACGGATGGAGGCGCGTCCGGAGAGATTGGGAACGCCCGACCGCCGGCCACCCGGCCGATCACCGGGCTCCCGCCCCGTCATGGGGCTCCGTCCGACCGCCGGGTTTCCGCCCGCCCCGCCCCCCTCGCCTGGAGACGCCTTGTACACGGCACACCCCGACCGCTACGCCGCCATGCCCTACCGGCGCTCCGGACGCAGCGGTCTGAAGCTGCCCGCGGTGTCGCTGGGACTGTGGCACAACTTCGGCCCGGACCGCCCGGCCGAGACCCAGCGCGCCATCCTGCGCCGCGCCTTCGACCTCGGGATCACCCACTTCGACCTGGCCAACAACTACGGCCCGCCGCCCGGCGCCGCCGAGTCCGCCCTCGGCGACTTCCTCAGGACCGACTTCGCGTCCTACCGCGACGAACTGGTCGTCTCCACCAAGGCCGGCTACCTGATGTGGCCCGGCCCGTACGGCGAATGGGGCTCGCGCAAGTACCTGCTGTCCTCGCTCGACCAGAGCCTGAAGCGGCTGGGCCTCGACCACGTCGACATCTTCTACTCCCACCGCTTCGACCCGGAGACACCCCTGGAGGAGACCATGGGCGCCCTGCACTCCGCGGTCCAGCAGGGCAAGGCGCTGTACGTCGGCGTCTCCAACTACTCCGCGGAGCAGACCCGCGAGGCCGCCCGCATCCTCGGCGAGCTGGGCACCCCGCTCCTGATCCACCAGCCGCGCTACTCGATGCTGGACCGGCGCCCCGAGGACGAGGGTCTCCTCGACGCCCTCGACGAACTGCAGGTCGGCTCCATCGCCTACTCCCCGCTGGAGCAGGGCCTGCTCACCGGCCGCTACCTGGACGGCATCCCCGAGGACTCGCGCGCCGCGGGCGACAGCCCCTTCCTGAACCGCGACGCCGTCACCGAGGACCTGGTCGCCCGCCTGCGCGCCCTGCACGACATCGCCGCGTCGCGCGGCCAGAGCCTGGCCCAGCTCGCACTGGCCTGGGTGCTGCGCGGCGGCCGCGTGACCTCCGCCCTGGTCGGCGCGAGCAGCGCGCGCCAGCTGGAGGACAGCGTGGCGGCGCTCGCGAACCTCGACTTCGCCCCCGACGAACTGTCCCGCATCGACGGCGTGCTCCGCGCCTGAGCGGCGGTCTCCCGCCCGCCCCGGGTCTCCCGTGGCGGGCGACGAGGATCGGGGCTACGGTTGAAAGCCGGATCTTTGATGACGCAGTGCGCATAAGGCGGTGAATCGTCACGAACAGTGACGAGAGGGAGAAGAGGCCCACCGAGGAGGCGCCTCCCGACGCATCCGAGGACGAGGCGGACGAGTACGAGGACGACGCGGACGAATCCGAAGACGAAGACGCGTCCGGTGACGAGGCCGACGAGTACGAGGGCGAGTACGAGGACGAGGACGAGGAAACGTCCGGGGACGAGGAGACGCGGGGCCGGGTGTCGGCCACCGACGCCCTGCGTTCCGCCGTCGAGCAACTGACCGCGTTGCTGGGCCGGAGGCCCGAGTCCGTGTCCTCGCTGAAGCCGACCGAGCAGGGCTGGACGGCCGAGGTCGAGGTCGTGGAGGTCGAGCGGATCCCGGAGACGACCAGCGTCATGGCCAGTTACGAGGTCGCCCTGGGCCCGGACGGGCAGCTGCTGGAGTACAAACGCGGCAGGCGATACACACGTTCCCAGGTCGACAGCGACTGAGGGTGAGCGCGAGACCGCCCCTCCGCTGAAGGGAGGACGAGGTGTCTGTGGTGCAAACGGGCGGCGGGGGAGCGCCGGACCGTGGAGGCGGCTCGGGAAACCTTTACGACGTACTGGAGTTGGTCCTCGACAGGGGACTCGTGATCGACGCGTTCGTGCGGGTGTCCCTGGTCGGGATCGAGATCGCGAAGATCGACGCACGTGTCGTGGTGGCCAGCGTCGACACCTATCTCCGCTTCGCCGAGGCGTGCAACCGTCTCGACCTGGAGAGCGGACGCAAGGCCCCCAACCAGCTCTCCGACGTCATGGAGAAGAGCATGGAGGGCGGCGCCAAGGGCAAGAGCAAGGGCGCCCTGACCGGCGCCGTCGAAGCCTTCACGGAGTCCCTCACCGGAGAGAAGGACCGTGAGAAGCAGCCCCGCCGCGACGAGAGGCGCTCGGACGACCAGGGTCGGCGCGCGGCGCGGCGTTCTGCGGAGGACGGGGGTCAGTGATGGCTCTGTACGTCTACGCCGTCACGAAGTCGTCGCACCCGCTCCGCCTGGACGGCCTGGACGCCGTCGGTGGCGACTCGGGGTCGGCCCCCCGGCCGGTGCGCGGTGACACCGTCTGCGCGGTGGTGAGCGAGGCACCGGAGGAACTCGCCATGGAGAGGCGCGACCTCGAACGGCACCTCGCGGTGCAGGAGCGGCTGTGGGCCGACGGCGCCACGCTGCCCCTGAGCTTCGGGTCGCTCGCACAGGACGAGGAGGCCGTACGCGCCCTCCTCGACCAGCAGGCGGAGCAGTTCGTCGAGCGCCTGGAAGAGCTCGCCGGCCGCGCCGAGTTCAACGTCAAGGGCCTGCTGGACGAAGAGGTCATGCTGCGGCAGATCGTCGAGGAGTCCGAGGACATCCGGGACCTGAACGCCGTGACGCGGGACGGCGGCGGCACGTACGAGGACCGGCTCCAACTCGGTCAGCGCGTGAGCGAGGAGGTCCAGGCGCGGCAGGAGGCGCTGGCCGAATCCGTGCTCGCGGCACTCCGGCCCCACGTACGGGCCGAGCGCATGGCGGAGCCGTCCCAGCAGTACTTCGTGAACGTCTCGTTCCTCGTCGACGACGAGCACGCCGAGGCGTTCAACCGGGCTGTCGAGGAGCTGGCCGAGGGCCGGTCCGACGGAGTCGAGATCAGGATCCGCGGCCCCCTGCCTCCCTACAGCTTCGCCTGAGTCGACGTCCCGCCGCGCTCCCGGGAGGAGGCGCCCCATGGGTTTGGTGTTCGAGATCGCCGCACTGCCCGTCGCTCCCCTCCGAGGAATCGGATGGGTGCTGGACAAGGTGGTGCGGGCCGCTGAACAGGAGTACTACGACCCCGGTCCCGTCCAGGAGCAGCTGATCAGGCTGGAACGGGCGCGGGAAGCGGGCGAGATCGACGACGAGGAGTTCGAGGACCGCGAACAGGCGCTGCTGCGGCGCCTGGAGGAGATCAAGGCGTACCAGCTCGGCAGAGCGGGGTTCGGTGGAAGGTGAGCGGCGGGCGCCTCCCCTCTGCCCCTCACGCGAGGAGGCGGGAGCCGGTCGGCGGGCAAGGAGAGAAGCGGCATGATGAACAACGCCAGGATCGGTACCGCCCTGGTCGGCGGGTATCTGCTGGGTCGCACCAAGAAGGCGAAACTCGCGGTCGGGCTGGCCATGATGCTCGCCGGATCCCGGGTGAAGCCGGCGCAGCTCGCGCGGTCCCTCGCGAACTCGCCCCTGCTGAGCAACGTCAACGAGCAGGTGCGCGGCGAGCTCACCAACGCCGGCAAGGCCGCCGCGACCACGGTGATCAACGCCAAGGCCGAGCACCTCGCGGACGCCCTGCACCAGCGGACGATGGGGCTCCGGGAGAGCGGGCAGCAGGACGCGGAGCAGGACGCGCGCGGCGAGGACCGCCGCGAGGACACGGATGACGGCCGGGAACGCGACGAGGATCGCGACGAGGACCGCCGCGAGGACACGGATGACGGCCGGGACACCGGCGCGGACGCCGACGAGGAGTCCGGGTCCGAGAAGCCCGAGGCGGAGGCGCCCCGTCCGAAGCCCGCACCGAAGAAGTCCGAGACCTCGGCGAAGCGGCGCACGTCGAGCCGTTCGACGAGTTCGGCGGGTTCGGCGGGTTCGGCGGGTTCGAAGAGCGCGCGGGGTTCGAGGAGTTCGAGGAGGCCGGACGATGACTGACGCACGGTCTGCGAAGGAAGGGACCCCCGGCGCCGGTGTGCGTGAGCGGTTGGCGGCGAACCCCGGCGCGAACCGGCTGGCCGAGGAGTTCCAGACGTACCTCGAAGCCCGCCTCCAGAAGGTGCTGACCGGTGTCGGCCACCGGATGGGCGACGCGGCGGAGAAACTGGGCGCGGCGCACATCGGCCCCGGAGCCCTGGTGCACGGCGTGAGCCGTTTGCTGGGCGACAAGGCTCCGGGCAAGGCGGCACTGGCGGCGGCCGCCACGCAGGTCGCGGGGACCGCGGGCCATGCCAAGGACGCCCTCGTCGACACGGCGAAGACGGTCACGGACAAGGTGACCGACAAGGCGACCGAGGGGGGCCGTCCCTCCGGCTCGGGCGGGGGCCGCAAGAGCATGACCGTGATCGAGGACATCGACATCGGTGTGCCGGTGCGCGAGGCGTACAACCAGTGGACGCAGTTCCAGGAGTTCGACCGGTTCGCCAAGGGCGTGGTGAACGTCGACCAGGTGGACGACACCACGACCCAGTGGGAGGTGAAGGTCGCGAAGGCGACCCGTTCCTTCAAGGGCACCATCACCGAGCAGATACCCGACCAGCGCATCGCCTGGACGTCCGAAGGGGCGAAGGGCACCACCCGGGGCGTGGTCACCTTCCACGAGATCGGCGAGAACCTGACGAAGGTCCTGCTCGTCATGGAGTACTTCCCCAAGGGCATGACGGAGAAGGCGGGAAACCTCGTGCGGGCGCAGGGGCGCCGCGTGCGGCTCGACCTCAAGGCGTTCCGCAGGTTCGTCATGATGCAGGGCGGGGCGACGGACGGCTGGCGCGGCGAGATCCGCAAGGGCGAGGTCGTGTCCGAGTCGGACGAGGAGGAGGACGGGGCGGCCGACGAGGGCCGGCCCCGTGCGCAGGACGAGCACGGAGAGCAACGGGACGAGCGGGGAGAGCAGCAGGACGAGCAGGAGGAGGACGGGGACGAGCAGGACGGGGACGAGGACTCCGACGCCCGGTACGCGGACGACGACGCGTACGACGACGACGCGTACGACGACGAGCCGGAAGGCGGGTACGACGACGAGGCGGACGAGGACGGGGCCGAGGAACCGTACGAGGACGACGAGGACGACGAGGGCGAGGAGGACGACGGGTCCGACTCCCGTCGTGACCGGAAGAGCTGACGTCCAGGGAGCGAGGTCGAATCCGCCGTGGCTGCATCAGACCCCCGGGGCCCTGGCCCCTCTCCCACCGCCTCCGCCTCCGGCTCCCTCTACTCGTACGGCCAGCCGCAGGGGGCGAACCTCGCCGACATCCTGGAACGCGTGCTCGACAAGGGCATCGTCATCGTCGGCGACATCCGGATCAACCTGCTCGACATCGAGCTGTTGACCATTCGCCTCCGGCTCCTGGTCGCCTCGGTCGACAAGGCGAAGGAGATCGGGATCGACTGGTGGGAGCACGATCCCGCGCTGTCGTCGCGGGCCGGCCGCCACGAGGAACTGGAGGACGAGAACGAGCGCCTGCGCGCCGAGGTGAAGGCGCTCCGGGCACGCGCCGCATCCCGGGGCGAGCTGTCGAGCGGCGGGGCGCCCCGACGGCGCCGGACCTCCGAAGGGGCGGAGCCGGACCGGCCGCCGGAAGCCGAGCCGAGGCGCAAGCGGGAACGGGAGCGGGAGCGGCGGGAGCCGCGGGAGTGACGTCATGGGCGCGGAGTTGAGTTACGCGTACGCCGTCGTGCGCCCCACCGCCTCCCTGGCGGAGGGCGCGCTGCACGGCGTCGAGGGCGTCGCGCCGGGAGCGGACGCGGGAGCCGTACGGCTGGTACGTGAGGGGGACCTTGCGGCGGTGGTCAGCTCCGTGCCGGAGTCCGACTACTCCGAGGCCGCCCTGAAGGTCCACCTGGAGGACCTGTCCTGGCTGGAGCGGGTGGCCAGGGCCCACCACGACGTCGTGCGACTGCTCGCCTCGCATACCACCGTGCTCCCGCTCCGACTGGCCACGGTGTACGTCGACGACGACCGCGTCCGCGACGTGCTGCGCCGGGGGGAGGCGGCGTTCAGGGGCCTGCTGGACCGGTTCGCCGACCACGAGGAATGGGGGGTGAAGGTCTACGCCGAGGCCCCGGCTCCCACCGCCCCGGTGGAGGACGAGCAGGCGGACCCGCCCGATCCCGGGCGCGCCTATCTGCGCCGCCGACGCCGGCAGCGCGAGGACCGCGGGGCCGCCTGGTCCGCGGCCACCGAGGCGGTGCGCCGGATCGAGTCGGAGGCGGGCGACGTGGCCGTGGAGCGCGCCCGGCACCGGCCGCAGCAAGGCCCGATGGCCGTCGGGACGGGCGAGAACGTCGCCAACGACTCGTACCTCGTGCCGGAAGGCCGCGCCGAGGAGTTCCGGGAACGGGTGGGGCGCGCGGCGCGCGACCTGACGGGCGTGCGGGTCGAGATCACCGGGCCGTGGGCACCGTACTCGTTCGCCGCGCTCGCCGGAGTCGAGACGCCGGAGGAGGAGCACCGGCCATGACGGCGCGCGACCACGAACCACCGGCACCGGCACCGGCACCGGCACCGACGCGGACACCGCCACCGGCACCGCCTCCCCCTCCGCATGCCGAGCGGCAGGTGGCGCTCGTCGACCTCCTGGACCGGATGCTGACCGGGGGAGTGGTGCTCACCGGGGACCTGGTGCTCTCCATCACCGACATCGACCTGGTGAAGATCTCCCTGCGCGCCGTCGTGGTCGCGGCGGAGGCGGACAGCCCGTGGGCCCTCACCTCCCTGGGCGCCCCGGACGCGGGGGAGGATCTGGAGGTGCGGCGCCGTGACCCGGCCTGACCGGAGCCGGGAAGTGGCCGACGCGGCGCGACGGGCCCTCTCCCTGCTCCCGGCCGCCCCCGAGGACCTCGCGCGCGTCGACAGCGAGGCGCACCGCCCCGTGCCGCGCCTGCGCACCGACCCCGAGACGGTGGAACGGGACCTCGTCCGGCTCGTCCTCACCGTCGTCGAGCTGCTGAGGCAGCTCATGGAACGGCAGGCGCTGCGCCGGGTGGACCAGGGCGACCTCACGGAGGACCAGGAGGAGCGGCTCGGACTGACGCTGATGATCCTCCACGACCGCATGACCGAACTCTGCGAGCGGTACGACCTCACGCTGGAGGACCTCAACCTCGACCTCGGCCCGCTCGGCACGCTCCTGCCACCGCCCTGAGAAGGGGCGCCGGGGAGAGGCGGATGGCCGCCGGAAAACCCGCATGGCAGCCCGGTCACGGGGCAGCCGCCCGGGTGACTTCACCGGCGCGGTGCCGCGCGTCCGCGTCGCCGCGGAGAACGTCGAGCAAGGGGTTGTGATGGCTACGGGCAAGAAGGCCAAGAACGTCGGACACAAGGTCAAGGGAAAGGCCAAGGAGACCACCGGCAAGGCCGTCGGCAACGAGAGCATGGAGATGAAGGGGCGGGCGGAGCAGGCCAAGGCCGACGCCAAGCAGGCCGGGGAGAAGGGCAAGGACACGTTCAGGCACTGACCGGCGCGCCGTCGGCCGCCCACGAGGACGCCCCGCGCCCCGCGCCCGTACGGCGAACGCGACGACGCCCCGCGCCGAACTGCGCGCGGGGCGTCGGTCCGTGGCAGCCGCCCCTCCGGGCGGGTCCGCCCATCGGCGGCCTGGTGGCGGACGTTCGGTGGCGGCCTTGCGTCGCGGCCGTCAGTGGCGGCCGCGCAGCTTGCGGAGCAGGCCTTGTGCCTGGGCGCGCTTGCGGGGGTCGGCGGCGGCCCGGCGGACGGACGCCGCCGCGCTGCGCCCCTGGGGGCTGCGGGCGAATCGCTTGATGCGGGCGAGCAGTGCGGTCATGGGATTCTCCTCCGATCGGCAGGGCGGGACGGTCCGCTCCTCGTCGTCGAGGGCGAGTGGCCCCGGGCTCCGAGTCCTCGTCCTGTCACTCCGTGTTGCCCGGTACCGCCGTCTCACACCTCGCCGCCTCCGGCGCCGTGGACTTCGCCGCCACCGGCGCCGAGACATCCGCCGCCATCGGCACCGTCCGCGCCGAGGCGTCCGGCTGCCGGGTCAGGCGGCGCAGCACCCTGGGGCCGACGGGCGTCGCCGCGAGGAGGGAACGGTGCCGGTGGCGTCGTCCGTGACCCTGCACCGGCCGACGGTGTACGTCCGCGCGTGCGACGGTGCGCGGGTCGGCGAGGGCCCGGGCGCACGCGGCCGCGTCGGGACGCACCTCGGCGGGCCGGGCCGTCATGGCGGTCAGCAGACCGGCCAGCCCCGCGGGCAGGGCCGGGGGCAGCACCGGCGGACGGTTCAGGTGCGCGAGCGCCGCCTCCAGGGGCGAGCCCCCGTATTCCGCCTCGCCCTTCAGCGCTTCGAGGAGCACCAGACCGAGGCTGTAGATGTCGGCCCGGGGCCCCGCACTCCGGCCCAGGGCCTGCTCGGGCGCCATGTACGAGGCGGTCCCGACGAGCGCGTCGTCCGGCTCGGGCGCGACGGCGTCCCCGGGACCGTCGAAGCGGCGGGAGATGCCGAAGTCCGACAGATGAGGGGTGTCCGCCTCGTCCAGCAGGATGTTCGACGGCGTGACGTCGCGGTGCACGACCCCGTGGGCGTGGACGTGGGCGAGGGCCGAGGCCAGGGCGGATCCGAGCCGGCAGGCCTCCACGGGCGTGAGGACCGCGCGGGCGATCCTCCGCCGCAGGGTCGCCCCGCGGACGAGCTGCATCACGAGGAACGGACGGCCGTCGTCCTCGCCCGCGTCGTACAGCCTGACCAGTCCGGGATGGTGCATCCGCGCCAGGAGGCGGGCCTCCTCGCCGCACTCGGTGCCGGCCCGGCGGGCGTCCGAGGGGCGGAACACCTTCACGGCCACCGGGCGCCGCAGCCGCAGGTCCAGCCCCTCGTACACGTCGGCCGCGCCGCCGCGGCCCAGCAGACGGCCGAGCCGGTAGCGGTCGGCCATCGCGTGCGCCGTCGGCGCGGGATCCGGAGGGGCGGGCATCGCACGGACCTGCATGGGTAGCTCCCTGAGGGTGGCGTCGGCCTCTGCCGAGGGGCCGATCGACGGGTGTGCCGCCCGCCGGGGCGTGCACGGGCTCGCGGCTGTCGCGTGCCCCGTCCTTCCATGAACATCCGCGCCCGTGCCCCCGAGACGTGACGGGTCGGATTTCCAGGACGCAGGTGTGAGGTCCCGGGGACGGGATACGTGAATCACGGCAATCCCGTCCGGATCGGGCGGGCAACCCCGTCGAAAGGTGTTGGCATGTCGAAGGTCGAGGAGTCCGTCGAGGTCGAGGTTCCGGTCCGCGCCGCGTACGACCAGTGGACCCAGTTCGAGACGTTCCCGCGCTTCATGGACGGCGTGGAGCGGATCGAGCAGCGTACGGACACGCTCACGCACTGGGTCACGGACATCGGCGGTGTGCGCCGGGAGTTCGACGCCGTCGTGACCGAGCAGATCCCGGACGAGCGCATCGCCTGGACGACCGTCGAGGGCGAGGCGCGGCAGGCGGGCGTCGTCACGTTCCACCGTCTCGACGACTCCCGGACGAAGGTCATGCTCCAGATGGACTTCGCCCCGGAGGGGCTGACGGAGCAGGTCGGCGACAAGCTCGGGTTCGTCAAGCGCAAGGTGACCGGCGACCTCAAGCGGTTCAAGTCGTTCATCGAGGAGCGTGGCGGCCACGAGACGGGTGCCTGGCGCGGATCGGTCTGACGGTCCGGCGCGGACAGGCGCCTCCGCGCCCGTACGGGCAACGGCTGAGGGGCGGCCCCCGAGTGGGGGCCGCCCCTGCGTGCCGTACGCACCTCCCGACGCGGTCCGACGCGGTCCGGCTCCGTCCGACTCCGTGCGACGCGGTCCGACGCGGTCCGGCTCCGTCCGGCTCCGTGCGACGCGGTCCGACGGGCACAGGTCCGGGACGCACGAGCGCGGGGACGCACGAGCGCGGGCCCACCGAGCGTGAGCCCGGCGAGCCCGCGAACGCGCGGGTGTCCGTCAGGAGCCGCCCGAGGGCAGGTTCTCCTTGATCTTGGCGATGGCGAAGCCCCAGCCCTGCGCGACCGTCGGCTTGGCCGGCACGGCCACCTCCGCGGGGTTCGTCACGACGTCCAGGAGCACCGGGCCGTCCTCCGCGAGCGCCTCGCGCACGGCCTCGTCCAGGTCACCCGGATCGGTGACGCGGATGCCGGTCAGCCCCATCGCCCGGGCCACCGCGGCGAAGTCGGGGTTGTCGAGGACGGTCCCGAACTCCGGCAGTCCCGCCTGCTCCTGCTCCAGCTTGACCATCCCGAGCCGGCGGTTGTCGAAGACCACGAGTTTCACCGGCAGCCGCTCGGAGCGGATGGTCATCAGATCGCCGAGCAGCATGCCGAGGCCGCCGTCGCCGCAGAAGGCCACCACCTGGCGGTCCGGCGCCCACAGCTGCGCGCCGATGGCCTGTGGCATGGCGTTGGCCATGGAGCCGAGGTTGTACGACCCGATCAGGCGCCGGGCGCCGCGCATCCGCACGTACCGCGAGAGCCACACCGTGGCCATGCCGGTGTCGGAGGTGAAGATCGCGTCGTCGGCGGCGTGCCGGTCGACCGCGGCCGCGAGGGCCTCCGGGCGGATCTCCTCCTCCCGGTTGTCGAGCATGGCCCGCACCCGCCCCAGCAGCCGCTTGTCGTGCGCGGGGTCGGCGAGGCGCGCCTGGCCCTCCTCCCACTCGACGAACCGCTTGCGCGACTCGTCCAGGTGGGACCGCGACGGAACGGGCGTCAGCAGCGGAATCAGGGCCCGCAGCGTCGCGCCCACGTCCCCCGCGAGACCGACGTCGACCGGGACGCGGCGGCCGAGGTGCTCCTCCCGCACGTCGATCTGCACGACCCGGCAGCCCTCCGGGTACCAGTCGCGGTAGGGGAAGTCCGTCCCCAGCATGACCAGCGTGTCGCAGGTGTCCATCGCGTGCGCCGCGGCCGGGTTGCCGATCAGGCCGGTCTGGCCGACCTCGTACGGGTTGTCCTCCTCGAACCCCTCCTTGCCCTTCAGCGTCAGCACCATCGGCGCCGAGAGGAGCTCGGCGGTGGCAAGGACCTCCTCGCGGGCCTCCCGGGCACCGCGGCCCACCAGGAGCGTCACCCGGGAACCCTCGGCGATCACCCCGGCCGCCTCGGTCAGCGCCGGGTCGTCGGGGCGGGTAACGGCCGGGCGCGGCAGCGCGAACCGCGTCGGCCGGTCCTCCTCCACCTGCTGGTCGCCGAGGTCCCCCGGCACGGTCAGCACCGCCACGCCCCGCCGGGTCACGGCCGCCCGGACCGCGGACTCCAGGAGCCGCGGCATCTGGGTGGGGGAGGTCACCGTCGCCCGGTAGACGGCCACGTCCCGGAAGAGGAGGTCGTTGTCGACCTCCTGGAAGTAGTCCCCGCCCACCTCCGACAGCGGCACCTGGCCGCAGATCGCCAGGACCGGCGCACCGCTCTTGGCCGCGTCGTACAAGCCGTTGAGCAGGTGCACCGAGCCCGGCCCGACCGTGCCCATGCAGACCGCGAGCTCGCCCGAGAGCTGGGCCCGCGCCCCGGCGGCGAAGGCCGCCGCCTCCTCGTGGCGGAAGCCGGTCCAGTCGATGCCCTCGGTGGTCCGGACGGCGTCGGTCAGCGGATTGAGGGCGTCGCCGACCACTCCGAAGACGTGGCCGACGCCGAGGTCCGCGAGACCGTCGACGATCACCTGGGCGACGGTACGGGTCATAGGGGGTCTCCCTTTCCAACCAGACGGGGCGGCCGTGCGCCGCGGAGGGTTCGCGCGCTCAGGCGGTCAGCACCGAGTCGTCCTCCGGGCGCGCGCCCGGCAGCCGGTGGCGGGCCGCTATGAGTGCCGCGTCCACGTCACGCGTACCGGTGGAGACGCACAGCGTGTACGCGAGGTCGTCCATGCGCCGGCGGACCTCTTCGCTGCCGTCCTGCGCCTGGAGCACCGCGAGCGTCTCGTACTGCTCGATGAGATTGCGCAGGACCACGGGATGGGCCATCAACACGTACTGCTCCCCTCGTCGTCAGGGCGGGACCGCCCGGTTCGACGCACCGTGTACCCCCGCTCCGGCGTGGCATGCGCGGCGGTACGGGCGGGGCGTCGGCCCGCTGCCCCCCATCGCCGTACGCGACCGGAAACCGGTTCGACGGCGGGTTCCGGCCTCATCACACGGCACCGCCCTCCTCCTGTCGATCACCTGGGGGTAGTGTCGTCACGATTGCCGCACGGCAACGATCGCGGCCGGAGCCGTCCTGGGGGAGCGGGCGACCGGCCGGTGACCGGCGCCGGACGGTCCGTGAGCGCAAGCTTGGTGGCGAACGAGGATGGCGCATGTCTGAGACCACGACCAAGGGCTCCTCGAACCGGGGACGTCCCGGGCCCGGCACGGTGGGCGAGCCCGAGCTCCGACAGCTCCTGGCCGGGCTCACCGCGGTGCGGGACGGTGACTTCGGCACCCGCCTGCCCGACGAGGCGGACGGGCTGATCGGCGAGATCGCCACGGTGTTCAACGGGATGGTCGACCAGCTTTCCCTGTTCACCTCCGAGGTGACGCGGGTGGCCCGCGAGGTCGGCACGGAGGGCACGCTGGGCGGGCAGGCCGCGGTGCCGGGCGTCTCCGGCAGCTGGGCCGACCTCACCGACTCCGTGAACGCCATGGCCGGCAACCTCACCACCCAGGTGCGTGACATCGCGCAGGTCGCCACCGCGGTCGCCAAGGGAGACCTCTCCCAGAAGATCGACGTCGCCGCGCGCGGCGAGATCCTTGAGCTGAAGAACACCATCAACACGATGGTCGACCAGCTGTCGGCCTTCGCCGACGAGGTCACGCGCATGGCCCGTGAGGTCGGCACGGAGGGCATCCTCGGCGGCCAGGCCGACGTCAAGGGCGTCTCCGGCACCTGGCGCGATCTCACGGACTCGGTCAACTCCATGGCGGGGAACCTCACCGCCCAGGTGCGGGCCATCGCCGACGTCGCCAGCGCGGTCGCGGGCGGTGACCTGTCGAAGAAGGTGGACGTCGACGCCCGGGGCGAGATCCTGGAGCTGAAGACGACCATCAACACGATGGTCGACCAGCTGTCCGCGTTCGCGGCCGAGGTGACCCGTGTCGCCCGCGAGGTCGGCACCGAGGGCAACCTCGGCGGCCAGGCCACCGTCCGGGGCGCCTCCGGCACGTGGAAGGACCTCACGGACAACGTCAACGTGATGGCGTCCAACCTCACCGGGCAGGTACGTTCGATCGCCCAGGTCGCGACCGCCGTGGCCCGGGGTGACCTCTCCCGCCGGATCACCGTGGAGGCCAAGGGCGAGGTCGCCGCCCTCGCCGACACCATCAACACCATGGTGGACACCCTCTCGGCCTTCGCCGACGAGGTGACCCGGGTGGCGCGCGAGGTCGGAACCGAGGGCCGGCTCGGCGGCCAGGCCCGGGTGCCGAACGTCGCCGGCACCTGGAAGGACCTCACCGACAACGTCAACTCCATGGCGAACAACCTGACCGGCCAGGTCCGGAACATCGCCCAGGTCACCACCGCCGTCGCCAACGGCGACCTGTCGAAGAAGATCGACGTCGACGCCCGGGGCGAGATCCTGGAGCTGAAGACGACCATCAACACGATGGTCGACCAGCTCTCCTCGTTCGCGGCCGAGGTCACCCGCGTGGCCCGCGAGGTCGGCAGCGAGGGCCGGCTCGGCGGCCAGGCCGAGGTCGAGGGTGTCTCCGGCACGTGGAAGCGGCTGACCGAGAACGTCAACGAGCTGGCCGGCAACCTCACCCGCCAGGTTCGCGCCATCGCCGAGGTCGCCAGCGCCGTCGCCGAGGGCGACCTGACCCGCTCGATCACCGTCGAGGCGTCGGGCGAGGTGGCGGAACTGAAGGACAACATCAACGCGATGGTCGGCTCGCTCCGCGAGACGACACGCGCCAACCAGGAGCAGGACTGGCTCAAGTCGAGCCTGGCCCGCATCTCCGCCCTGATGCAGGGCCACCGCGACCTGGCCGTCGTCGCCGAACTGGTCATGGACGAGCTGACCCCGCTCGTCGGGGCCCAGTACGGCGCCTTCTACCTGGCCGAGGAAGGGGCCGACGGCGTTGAGCTCGGCCTCGTCGGCTCCTACGGCCGACCCGCCGGGGACCAGGGCCGGAGCCGCTTCCGGCTCGGCGAGTCGCTCGTCGGACAGGCCGCCCGCAGCCGCCGCACCATCGCCGCCGAGAACGTGCCCGCCGACTACGTCACGATCTCCTCGGGACTCGGCAGCACGGCCCGGGGCAGCCTCGTGGTGCTGCCGGTCGTCGTCGAGGACCAGGTGCTCGGCGTCATCGAGCTCATGTCCTTCAGCCCCTTCACCGCCGTGCACCGGGACTTCCTGGAGCAGTTGATGGAGACGGTGGGCGTCAACCTCAGCACCATCGTCGCCAACGCCCGCACCGACGAACTGCTCGACGAGTCCCAGCGCCTCGCCGGGGAGCTGCGCTCGCGCACCGAGGAACTCCAGGTGCGGCAGGAGGAACTCCAGCGCTCCAACGCCGAACTGGAGGAGAAGGCGGCCCTGCTCGCCACGCAGAACCGCGACATCGAGGCGAAGAACCTCCAGATCGAGCAGGCCCGGCAGGAGCTGGAGGATCGCGCCCAGCAGCTCGCGCTGGCCTCCACCTACAAGTCGGAGTTCCTGGCCAACATGAGCCACGAGCTGCGCACCCCGCTCAACAGCCTGCTGATCCTCGCCCAGTTGCTGGCCCAGAACCCGACCCGCAACCTCACCGCCAAGCAGGTCGAGTACGCCGGCATCATCCACTCGGCCGGATCCGACCTGCTGCAGCTGATCAACGACATCCTCGACCTGTCCAAGGTGGAGGCCGGGAAGATGGACCTCAACCCGGAACGCGTGTCCCTGCGCAGGCTGCTCGACTACGTCGAGGCCACCTTCCGCCCCCTCACCTCACAGAAGAGCCTCACCTTCACGGTCTCCACGGCCGCCGGCGTCCCCGTCGACCTGGTCACCGACGACACCCGCCTCCGGCAGGTGCTGCGCAACCTGATCTCCAACGCCGTCAAGTTCACCGAGCAGGGCAGCGTCGAACTCCGCATCGAACCGGCGTCGGACGACGAACTCCCCGTGGCGGTCCTCCGGGGCGGCCCCGTCGTCGCCTTCCGCGTCGCCGACACCGGCATCGGCATCGCCGCCGAGAACCTGGAGGCCATCTTCGGCGCCTTCCAGCAGGCCGACGGCACGACCAACCGGAAGTACGGCGGCACCGGCCTCGGCCTCTCCATCAGCCGGGAGATCGCCTACCTGCTCGGCGGCGCCCTCACGGTCACGAGCACGCCCGGAGAGGGCAGCACCTTCACCCTCTACCTGCCCGTCACCCGCAACGACTTCACGGAACGGCCCGGCGGCGGTGCCGAGGCGGAGACCTCCCCGGCCCCCGCGGTCCCCGCGCCGGCCGGGGAGGCCCTGCCGGCCCTGCCCGCCGCCAGGCAGAGCGTGCCGACGGCCCGGCCGACGCGGCGCCTCCTCGTGATCGAGGAGCGCCCGCGCGGGCTCCTCGCGGTCGTCGCCGAGAACGCGGTGACCCAGCTCGCCGCCGACGGCGGGCCCTCCGAGCGGGCGGCCATCGAACTGATCGCCGTCGCCGGACCCCAGGAGGCCGCCAGCGCGCTCGCCACACAGCCGTTCCACTGCGTGGTGCTCGACGTCGACATGGCGGACGGCGACGCCCTGCGCTTCCTGGAGGCCATGGACGGCGACGAGGCGCTGCGCACCGTCCCCGTCCTCGCCCACAACAACCGCCGGCTCCCCGCAGAGGAGGAGAGCGCCCTCCAGGAACTGGCCCGCCGCCGTCCGCTGGAGCTCCTCTCCAGCCTCGACGAGCTGCGCGAGCGGATCGCCCTGCACCTGTCCGCCGAGCAGCCCGGCGACGTCGTGCCCCTGGTGCGCGGCGACCACCGGGCCCCGGCGCCCCGGGCCATCGACACCACGCTGCACGGCCGGACGGTCCTCGTCGTGGACGACGACGCCCGCAACGTCTACGCCCTCAGCGGCATCCTGGAGCTGCACGGCATCACGGTGCTGCACGCCGAGAACGGCCGCAAGGGCATCGAGACGCTCCTGGCGAACCCCGCCGTCGCGCTCGTCCTGATGGACGTGATGATGCCGGAGATGGACGGCTACACGGCGACGGCACGGATCAGGGAGCTGCCGCAGTTCGCGGACCTGCCCGTGATCGCGGTCACCGCCAAGGCCATGCCCGGCGACCGCGAGAAGAGCCTCGCGTCGGGGGCCAGCGACTACGTGACCAAGCCCGTCGACGCCGACGAGCTGATCGCCTGCGTGAGCCGGTGGCTGAACGATGCGTAGTCCGGTTACCGTCCTCACCGGTCCGCCCCGGGCTCCGCGGAGCCCGGGCGCACCGTGTCCCCGCCCGTACGGCGGCCCCGAGGCCGCCCCGACCGAGGAGCCAGCGACGTGAGCGGCCCCCGCTTCCGGGGCGGAGACCCCTCCGCGGACCTCCCCGGCGAAGACAACCCGACCTCTGAGACGCCTGAGGCACCCGAGCCGTCGGTGCTGCCCGAGCCGTCTGCGCTGCCCGATGCGCCGGGAGCGCCCGTGACGCCCGGGACGACTGAGGCGTCCGGGACGGCCGGTCTTCCCGGGACGCCCGGGCTGCCCGATGCGCCGGGAGCGCCCGTGACGCCCGTGACGCCCGGGGCGTCCAAGGCATCCGTGGCGCTGGAGGCGCCGGAGGCACCAGTAGTGCCCGAGGTGCCCGGTGCGTCCGAGGCGCCCGGAGCCCCCGAGCTGTCCGAGGCCCCCGGGACTCCCGGTGCGTCCGAGCTGGCCGAGGCCCCCGGGACCCCCGGTGTAGACGAGCTGCCTGAGGCGCCCGCGCACCCGGGGGCGTCCGGAGCCTCCGAGGCGTCCGAGTCGCCGGAGGCCGCCGGTGCGGCCGAGCCCCCCGTCGCACCCCGTGCGTTCGACACCCCCGGCCTGCCCCACGCCTCCTGGGCGGCCGACGCCGTACCGCTCCCGGCTTCCGCCGAGGCCGGGGAGTGGGCGGCCGCCCGGGACGAGTTCGCCGACGGGCGGCTGGCCGCCACGGTGGAGCGGCTGCGCGGCGAGGTGCGTGCCGCGCACGCCGCGGCCGAGGGGCGGGCCCTGATCGAACTCGCCAAGGGCGTCATCGTCGAGCGCCTCGGCTGCGGCCCCGCCCAGGCGGCGCGGCAGCTCGCGGAACTCGCCGACCGGGCCGGGCTGTCCCGGCTGGAGTTCGCCGCGGAGATCATCAACCAGGCGGCCCGCGACCGGGTCGCCGAGGTCACGGACGAGTTCGTGCGGACCGCCGTCTCGGAGCCCGGCGCCACCGGGCCCACCGACTCGGTCGCCGTGCGGCTGCGCACCGCGGAGAGCGCGGTGCTGAGCGCGGGCGACACCCAGGCCGTCGCCGAGTCGCTCCTCACCCATGCCCTCGAACCCCTCGGCGCCGTCGCCGTGGCGATCTGGACCACCGGCCCTGACGCCTCGCTGAGCCTGCGCGGCCACGCCGGGTTCGGTCTCGACGAGGCGGCCCGCTGGCACTACGTACCCCCGGGCGTGACCACCGCGGCCCGCCAGGCCCTGACCGGCCGCCGCACCATCTGGTACTCCTCCCTCGCGGACGCCGGCATGCCGTCGATCGGCCGCGGGCGCCATCCCGAGGGCGGCCGCGTCGTCGTCCCCGCCGGGACCGGCGGCCGCATCCACGGCGTCCTGGAGATCTGCTGGCCCCGGCCGCTCGACCCCCAGCCGCAGGCCGTGGAGCGCCAGATCGAGGCCCTCGCGGAGCTCTGCGCGCACACCCTGGAGGCGCTGCCCGAGCACGCCTTCCCGGCGAGTTCCCTCGCCCCCGTCGGCGACGGGGCGCCGGAGCTGGCCGAACTCGCCGACGGGCTGTACGACCCCGCCCTCGTCCTGACCCCACACCTGGACGAGTCCGGAAGGCTCGCCGACTTCCGCATCCGGCACGCCAACGCGCAGTTCCGCGACCCGGCGGGCCGGCCGCGCGGCGCCGTCGTGGGAGCGCTGCTCCTGGAGGCGTACCCGGCGACGGCCGGCGAGAGCGAACTCTTCGACCGGATCGAGCGGGTCTACGCCACGGGCGAGCCGTTCCGCGCCAGCCGCACCCGGCTCACCGCCCTGGTGGACCAGGTGCCGCTCACCTCGCTCGCCGACATCAGCATCAGCCGGTGCGGCGCGAGCGTCCTGCTCATCTGGCGCGTCGAGGACGAGTCGGCCCGCCTCGCCAGCCTGCTCCAGCACGCCCAGCGGCTCGGCCGGGTCGGCGCCTTCGAGGAGGACCTCGTCACCGGGGAGATCACCTGGCACGGCCAGCTCTTCGAGTTGTTCGGCCTCCGGTCGACGGAGCCGCCGGTCGCCCTGCGCGACCTGGCCGCCCACGCCCATCCCGACGACGCCGACACCATCCGGCGCTTCCTCCAGACGGTGCTGCACCAGCGGCGGGTGAGCTCCACGGCCTTCCGCATGCTGCGCCACGACGGGGTCACGCGCCACATCCGGGTGACCGCCGAACCCGCCCTCGGCACCGACGGCGGCCTCCTGGCCGTCCGGGGCGCCTACCAGGACATCTCGGCGCAGCACTGGACGGAGGTCGCCCTCACCGCCACCCGCGACCGGCTGGCCGCCACGGAGGAGGAGGCCGAGGAACGCAACCGGCTCACCCTCCAGCTCCAGCACGCGATCATGCCGCCGGCCAAGCCGCCGCTCGACGCGCCCGGGCTCGACGTCGGCGTGCGCTACCGCCCGGCCGAGTCCGATTCCCTGGTCGGCGGTGACTGGTACGACGCCGTCGTGCTGCCGTCCAAGAAGGTGCTCGTGTGCGTCGGAGACGTCGCCGGGCACGGCGTGGAGGCCGCCACCGGGATGGTGGTCCTGCGCAACGCGCTGCGCGGCCTCGCCGTCACGGGCGCGGGGCCGGGACAGCTGCTGTCCTGGCTCAACAGCGTGGCCCACCACCTCACCGCCCACGTCACGGCCACCGCGGTCTGCGGCGTCTACGACCCCGAGAACCGCACGCTGCGCTGGGCCCGTGCGGGGCACCTCCCGCCGGTGCTCGTCCGGGGGGAAGAGGCCGTCGACCAGCCCCTCCTGCGCGGGCTGTTGCTGGGAGCGCTCGCCGAGGCCGAGTACGAGGAGGCCGAGCTCCGGCTCGAACCCGGCGACACCGTGCTGATGTACACCGACGGCCTGGTCGAGCGGCGGGACACCGCGGTCCACGACTCCGTCGCCCAACTGCTCACCGTCGCCCGGTTGCCGGCCGAGAGCCTCGAACGACGGCTGGACCAGCTGCTGGCGCGCAGCAAGTCGGACACGGACGACGACACCTGTGTGGTCGGCGTCCAGGTGTTCTGAGCCCGATCGTCCGTTCCACGACCCCCTCACCCCCCGAAAGCAGGGAACATGTCCGAGCAGGAACCGAACCTGGATGTCGACGTCGAGATCCGCGACGCCCGCACGGCGGTGCTGTCCGTCGGGGGCGAGCTCGACATGGAGACGGTCGGCCGTCTCGAAGACCACCTGAGGCAGCAGCTCGGTCAGGGGAGGCCCCACCTCGTCCTCGACCTGTCCGCCGTCGGCTTCATGGACTCCTCGGGTCTGAACGTTCTGATCAGGGCGGTCCACATGGCGCGGGAGAACGGCGGCGACCTCTATCTCGCCGCGCCGACCTCGGCGGTGCGACGCATCCTGGAGATCACCGGAGTGACGACGACGATGCCGCCGCACGACGGCGTGGCGGAGGCGCTGGCCGCGGCCGGCGGCGCGAGATAGCGACAGGGCCGGGCGGTCCCGGAGTACGGGACCGGGTCCAGGAAGGAAGGAAGAGCGAGACCGTGCACGAGATCGCCGACATCGAGCAGACGCTCCGGCGGGCGGCGCCCCACCAGCTGGTGAGCGTCGCGGAGGACGCCCTGCGCAGGCACTTCGGCGTCCTGCGGGTGGAACTCCGCCTGGCCGACTACGGTTTGCGGACGCTCCAGCTGGTCGAGCGTGCCTCCGGGGCGGAGCCGTCGGTCCCGATCCACGCCAGCCCGCAGGGACGTGCCTTCGGAGCCCAGGAGCCGTACGTCGCCCACGAGCCGCACGTCGCCAGGGAACCGCACGCCGCCCCCCAGTCGTCCACCGCCGACGGCTCCGAGGGCGCCGACGACTCCGAGCCGCTCCTGGTCCACCTTCCCGTCACCGTCCGCGGAGACCGGCTGGGCGTCCTGACGGTCGTGCTCGCTCCCGGGGCCGACCTCGGGTCCCTGCTGCCCGCGCTCGCCCAGGTCTGCGAGGCCCTCGGCCACGAGATCCTGGTGGCCGAGCGCGACACGGACCTGTACGTCCTCGCCCGGCGGGCGACCCGGCTCACGCTCGCGGCGGAGATGCAGTGGCAGCTGCTGCCCGGCCGTTCGTGCACGCGCCCCGAGTTCGCGCTCGCCGCCCATCTGGAGCCCGCGTACGCCATCTTCGGCGACAACTACGACTGGTCGGTCTCCGACGGCCGGCTGACCCTGACCGTCACCAACGGGATGGGGGAGGGCATCGAGGCCGCCCTCCTGACGAACCTCGCGATCAACGCGCTCCGCAACGCCCGCCGGGCCGGACTGGCCCTCGCCGACCAGGCCGCGCTGGCCGACCAGGCCGTGTACGCGCAGTACCGGGGCACGTCCTACGTGTCGGTGCTCCTGCTCAGCTTCGACCTGGCCACCGGCGAGGTGGAGGCCGTGGACGCCGGGTCGCCCCGCCTGTGGCGGCTGCGGGGCCACGAGGTGGAGCCCATGGGCTTCGACGCGCAGCTGCCGCTCGGCATGTTCGAGGACACCGTCTACGAACCCGAGCGGTTCACCGTGCGGCCGGGGGACCGGCTGCTGTTCGGCAGTGACGGCGTGTACGCGGCGGTCTCGCCGACCGGGGAGAGCTACGGGGACCGGGCGCTCGCCCGCGCGCTCCGGGGAACGCGCCTGCTGCCTCCCACGCTCGTACCGGAGGCGGTGCTGCGGGAACTCGCCGTCCACCACGGCAGCAGCCCGCTGGAGGACGACGCGCTCGTCGTCTGCCTCGACTGGCACGGAGCCGTGTGAACGCTTGCCGCGCGACAACTGTATCCTTGGGGCAACACCTGGCGAGTGCCCGGTACAAGGCGTCGACGTCGGCGAGAGGTGGCAATGAGGATTTGGGGTGGGCGCCCGGCGGCAGTCGGCGCCGCGGCGGGATCAGGCCGAGCTGACGTCCTTCAGTGGCGGCGTGTCGGGGCGTGACGCACCGGTCGGTCCGCTCCTCCCCACGGACTCGTGGAAGCCGGTGAGCCCCCGCAGCAGGGCTTTGCGGCTCGTCGGCGTCATGTCGGCGATGACCGCGAGCAGCGCCTCCTCGCGCTGGGCGCGCAGCTCCCGCAGGTACGCCTTGCCGTGGACCGTCAGGTGCAGCTCCAGCTGCCGCCTGCTCACGGGGCTCGGCAGGCGCTGGACGAAGCCCAGCGCCTCCAGCCGGTCGCACATGCGGCTCACCGACGGCGGCGCGGAGCCGAGCAGCTCACCGAGGGAGCGCAGGCTGATGCCCTCCTCGCGGTCCAGGCTGTACAGCACGCGCAGCTGACTCGCCGAGACCGGTGTCGCCGACACCATGTCCCGGCCGTGCTCCCACAGCACCTCCAGGAGCTCGATGAGTTCCCGGGCGGCCTCGGCCGTCCGCTGCGGTTCCCGCGGGGAAGGGGCGGGGTTGCTCTTCATGCCTGCCGACACTCCTCGGGCGTCCGGGGCCGAAGGCGTCGTCCTTGCGACGGACCGGTCATCTCCACATCTCTCCAGAAGGCGGTACGAATCCGGTGAATCGACACGTGACAGTGGATGGGGCACTGCGCGGGGCGGCACCACACCTTCTTCTGGACTCCCTCCGTACCAGCCTGGCGGACCTGTACGCCGCGGCCTCCGCCGACCTGCTGCTCATCGACTACGGATTCACGTCCCTACGCGCCGTGGAGCCCGTGCAGACACCTGCCGGGACGCCGTACGTGCCCGTGGACGCGGGCCCCGCCGGCCGCGTCTTCCGTACGCAGCAACCATATCTTTTCCGCGATGTCGGGCCCACGGCGACCGTTTACCTTCCCGTCACGGTCCGCGGCGAGCGCTTCGGCGTCCTCGTGGTCGTCCTGCCCGCGGACCGCGGAACGCCGGAGACCACCGCGAACCTCGCCCGGGTCGGCGAGACGGTCGGACACGCCCTGCGCGTCGCCGACCGCCACACGGACCTCTACCGCGTCACCCGCAGGGCGCACGCCCTCAGCCTCGCCGGGGAGATGCAGTGGGACACCCTGCGCGGCCGGGCCTGCGCCGGGCCGGCGTTCGACCTCCACGCCCACTGGGAGCCCGCGTACTCGTCGGGCGGGCACCTGCTCGACTGGAGCGTCACCGAGGACGAACTGCAGCTCGTCGTCGCCGACGGCGCGGGCCCCGGCACCCCGGCCGCCCTGGTGAGCACCCTCGCGCTGAACGCCCTGCGCAACGCCCGCCGGGCCGGACTGGACCTGGTGGGACAGGCCAGCCTCACCGACCAGGCGCTCTACGGGCAGTACCGGGGGAGCAGCCCGCTCTCCGCGCTGCTGCTCCGGATCGGCCTGCGCACCGGTGCGGTCGAGGTGGTCGACGCCGGGTCGCCGACGCTCTGGCGGACCCGTGACGCGGTGACCGAGCGCGTCGAACTGGACCGCCAGCTGCCCCTGGGCATGTTCGAGGACACCGTCTACGCCACCCAGCGCCTGCGCCTCCGGCGCGGCGACCGGCTGGTCTTCGTCGCCTCCGGCGCCGGAGAGCCGTCGGCCACCGCGGAACACGAGCGGGCCGACGGCCTTGTCGCCCGCGCCGTGGCCCGGGCCGGAGGCGTGAGCGGACCGGACGCCCCCGCGGCCGTCGTCCGGGCACTGCGGGGGACACCCCGTGACGCACCGGACGCCGTTCTCGTACTCTGTGTCGACTGGCGCGGCCACGAGAACCGGACGCCCGGTCCCGGGTGCGACCGAGAACCCGTTCCGCACCGCCGACGCTCCCCGGAGGGGCCGTCGGGGGTGTGATCCGTGGTGCGGACGGTGTGGGAACCCGGAAGAGGGGAAAGGCGGAGGGTGAGGTGCCCAGCCGTGCCGCCATCCGGACGAGGGGAGTACGAGCGCCATGACGGACGCGACCACCGTGGAGCGTGCCACACCGGACCCCCTGCTGTTCGCGAGTGCCGTGTACGACACCGCCCAGCACGGCGGCGCGGTCGGCGCTGCCCGCGCCTTCACGGCCGACTTCCTCGCGGCCGCCCCTTCCGTACGGGGACCGGTGGCCGACGAGCGCGTCGAACTGGCGCAGCTGGTGGTCAGCGAGCTGGTGACCAACGCGGTCCGGCACGCGGCCGGCTCCTGTCGACTGCTCCTGGAACTGCGGCGGGACACCCTGGACATCTCCGTCTTCGACGGCGAGGCCTCGGCCCCCGTACCCCGCGGGCACGACCCCCGCCGCATCGGGCAGCACGGCGTCGAGATCGTCCTCGCCGTCTGCGAGAGCCTGACCGTGGAGCCCGCCCCGGAGGGGAAGCGGGTCCGCGCGTCCCTCTCCCTCCTCCCGGAGCGCGCGGCGCAGCCGGGCGACCGGCGGCCGCGCTGACCCGCCGGGACGCGCCGAGCCGCCGGCCCACCGTGAGACACCGGAACGTCGTGAGCCACCGGCCCGCCGTGAGACACCAGCCCCCCGCACGACCCCGGGACGCGCGTCCGCCGGAGTCCGCCGGCCCGTCGGCGTACCGAGGACCGGGGAAGCGGCCCGGCAGGCCCTCACCGCCGTTCGTCGGCCGCGCGGCGCCGACGACGCCGCAGCGCACTCCGCTCCGCCTCCGTGAGACCGCCCCACACCCCCATCGGAGGATGGGACTCCGCCATGGCCCAGCCCAGGCACCTCTCCCGCACCGGGCACCTCCGGCACACCTTCTTCGCCTCCTCGGCCTGGGCCAGGGCCGGGGATCCGACCCCGACCGGAAAGAACAGTTCGGGATCGACCTCCCGGCAAGCCGCCGCCGCGCGCCAGTCGTCCATGTGAGCCTCCTGTCAGGCGAGTTGGGATTCGCGTACCTGTTCGCCTCACCGCTCGACCGGGCTCGAAACCCGGCTGGCCGACCCGGCTCCGGCGGATCCTCGCTTGATGTGTGGCGCGCCTTGAGGAAGGGTGGACGGACGAGCTGTCGTCGACCGGGAAGGTGGCGGTCCACGAAGAGCGGGCCACGCATATGACTGCTTTCGAAGACGAGTCCGGCTTCGGCCGGGCCACCGCACGGGCCACCGGCACCTCCTGGCTCCGCTCACCCCATCCCGCGCTCGTGGCCGACCGCGAGGGCGGCGTGGTGGAGTTCAACGCCGCCGCCGCCGCACTCTTTCCCGGCATGCGCGTCGGCAGGTGGCTGGACGAGGTCGTCCCGCGATGGCTGGCCGACGCACACCGACACCTGGCCCGACCGGCCCACCCGGCCCGCACGCCGTCCGTCGCGTCCGTCCCGGCCGCCGCGCCGGCAGGGCCGCCCCCGCTGCGGGGACGTCACGACGGCCGCCTCCTGCGGGCCCACCCCACCGAGTCCGGCGCGGGGGACGTGGCCTGGTGGCTCGTCGACGACTCCGAGCTGACCGCCGCCGAGGACGCCCTGCGGACCGAGCAGGAGCGCACCGCCCTCCTGGCGGAAGCGTCCACGCAACTGCTGGCCTCGCTGAACCCGGACCGGTGCCTGGAGAAGGCGGCCCTGCTCGCCGCGGCCCACCTCGGCGACGCGGCGCTCGTGATCTCCCCGCCCGTACGGAACCGCTATCCCGTGGTCACCGCCGTCGGGGACGGCTTCGTCCGGAGCCAGGTCGCGATGGACCCGGCGACCGTGCCCGGCCTGTCCGAGGCCCTCCAGGGCTTCCCGCCGGTGCCCGCCCGCTGGATCGACCCGGCCGACCTGCCCGACTGGGCCGTCCCCGAGGACTTCGAGGGAACCCCCGGGTCCGTCGCCATCACCCCGCTGCCCGGACACGGTGTGCCCGCCGGGGTCCTGATCCTGCTCCGGCGGAGCGGGCGGCGGGCCTTCGACGCCTCGGAGGAGCTCTTCGCCCGGCTGTTCGCCGCCCGCGCCGGGGCCGCCCTGTCGGCCGCGCGCCTCTACGCGGAACAGGCGCGCATCACCCGCGCGCTGATCGCCGAACTCCTCCCGCCGCAGCTCCACCACGTGCGGGGGGTCGACTTCGCGGGCGGCTACCGGACCGCCCAGGACACGGAGCGGATCGGCGGCGACTTCTACGACGTGCACCCGGGCACCGACGCCGACCAGGAGACGCTGGCCGTCCTCGGCGACGTGTGCGGCAAGGGCCTCGACGCCGCCGTCCTCACGGGCCGGATCCGCAGCACCGTACAGGCACTGCTGCCCCTCGCCGCCGACCACCAGCACGTCCTGAAGATGCTCAACGGAGCCCTCCTGACCACCCGTCACACCCGCTTCGCGACCCTCGTCCTGGCCTCCGTACGACGGTCGGGCGGCCAGGTGCGGCTGCGTCTGACCAGCGCCGGCCACCCGCCCCCGCTGATCCTGCGCGCCACGGGAGAGGTGACCGCGGCGGACACCAGGGGAACCCTGGTGGGCGCGCTCCCCGACGTGACCTCCCGGACCGCGACCGTGCACCTGGCGCCCGGTGAGACGTGCCTGCTCTACACGGACGGGATCACGGAGGCCAGGGGCGGGCCGCTCGGCTCGTCCATGTTCGGCGAGGACCGGCTCCGGGCCGCACTCGCCGAGTGCGTCGGCCTCCCGGCCGAAGCCGTCGTCGAGCGCATGCAGATGATCGCCGGCAACTGGGTGGGCGACGGCGCGCACGACGACATGGCGGTCGTCGCCATCACCGCGCCGCACGGCACCCATCTGTCGGCGGTGAACGGCCACACCCGGGGCAGGTACACCGCATGAGCACCCGGACCACGACGCCCGCCGTCGACCTCGCCCCCGTCCGCAGCCGGCTGTGGGCGGCGCTCGGCGAGAGGGACGAGGCGGCGGCGGCCGCGGCGGTCCTCGACGCCCACGCCGCGGGCGCCCCGACCGAGGACCTCCTGCTCGACGTGATCGGTGCCGTGCAGGCCAGGGTCGGCGCGGAATGGGCCGCCGGCCGCCTCGGGGTCGCCCAGGAGCACGCCGCGACGGCCATCCAGGACCGCGTCGTCGCCGCCCTCGCCCGCCAGGCCCCGGGGCGGCGGACCTCCGGCCGGCCGGGCGCGGACCCGGAGGGCGGGACGGCCCCCCGGCGCGTCACCGTGGCCTGCGTCGACGGCGAGTGGCACGCCCTGCCGGCCCGGCTCCTCGCCGAGGTCCTGCGCGGCCGCGGCTTCCACGTCGACTACCTCGGCGCGAACGTCCCCACCCCGCACCTCGTCGCGCATCTGCACCAGACCGGCACGGACGTCCTCGCCCTGTCGTCCTCGCTGCCGGTCCGGCTCCCGACGGCCCACGCCGCCGTCACCGCCGTCCAGGCCATCGGACTCCCGGTCCTCGTCGGCGGAGCCGCGTTCGGCCCCGAAGGCAGATACGCCCGCCTGCTCGGCGCCGACGGGTGGGCACCCGACGCCCGCGCCGCCGCCTCCCTCCTCGTGGAGGGCCCACGGCGCCCGGACGAGCCCCTGCCGGCGCCCACCGGCGACCTGCCCCATCTCGCCGACCAGGAGTACACCCTGGTCACCCGCGCCAGAACCCGGCTCGTCCGCCAGGTCCTCGCGGGTCTTGAGGACGAGGTCCCGGCCATGGCCGCGTACACCGACCGGCAGCGGGAACGCACCGCCGAGGACATCGCCCACATCGTCGACTTCCTCGCCGCCTCCCTCTACGTCGACGACGCCGAGCTGTTCACCGGCTTCGTCACCTGGACCGCCGGAATCCTCCGGGCCCGCGGTGTCGCGGACGACGCCCTGGCCACCGCGCTCGGCCTCCTGGCAGACGTGCAGCACGACTTCCCCCGCGCACGGGCCCACCTCGCCGCCGGCCGCCGCGCCCTCACCCCCGTACCAGCCCCACCGGCCCCCGGACCCCACTCATGAGCACATCCGACAGCACCTTCGCGTGCCGGGCCGTCGCCCTGATGGACGGCGTCCTGCGCGTCGACCTCGCGGGCGACCTCGCCTGGGACACCACCGACGAACTCCTGGACGTGGTCCGCGACCACCTCGACCCGGGGTCCGGACCCTCCGAGATCCGCCTCGACCTCGCCCGCCTGACCCTGTGCGACTCCACGGGCCTCTCCGCCCTGCTGGCCCTCCACCGGCTCGCCGCGGCGGCAGGAGCACGGCTGCACCTCGACCGCAGGCCGCCCTTCCTCGACCGGCTGCTCACGCTCACCGGCACGCACGAGCACCTGACGGGCCGTTCCGAGACGGCCGGGCCCGACGGCGACACCCCGAGCGGCGCGGCGGAGAACCCCTGGCACCCCACGCCCTGACGGGCCCGGCACCCCGCCCCGTTGACGACCTCCCCACGATCTTCGCGAAACCGTGGCACCATCCCCGCATCCGACTGGCGGACGAGAGGTGTAACAGGGACGGGACGGGTCAAGCGGACACCGCACCCGCTCGCCGTACGTCCCCTCAGCCGGAGGACCTCATGCCCCAGCAGCCCGTCGCGCCGCTCCCCGCCCCGCGCGCCCTCACCCAGCCCCTGGCCATGGAACTGCTCGCCCCGGACGTGGTGGTCCCGATGGACACCACCGTCGGCTACAACTCCCGCGACCCGCACGCCCTGAGCTTCGCCTTCCACCTTCCGGGCGACGAGCCCGTCGTGTGGCGCGTCGACCGGGAGATGGTCATCACCGGATCACTGCACCCCACCGGCGACGGAGACGTCCAGGTGCGGCCCGCCCCCGGCGGCAAGCTCCTCCTCCGGCTCGGGCTGACCGGGAACTGCGCCACCATCCGCTGCGAGCAGGAGGCCCTCACCCGCTTCGTCCGCGACACCTTCGTCCTCGTCCCGCAGGGGACGGAGGAGCGCCACATCGACTGGCGGCCGCTGCTCGCCTCCCTGCGGCGTTGAGGAGCGGCGCGCGAGCAGTGGTACGGGGGGTCCGCGACGCGCGCGCCCCCCGTACGGGTCACCCGCCCCGGGCCGCTCGTCCCTCAGCTCGTACGTCCCTCAGCTCGTTGCTCCGGGGCAGGACGGCCGGAAGCAGGCGGTGACGTCCTTGCCCCGCGGGCAGGGACGGGTCCGCACGTCGTCGGCGAGGGCGTCGATCAGGAAGAGGCCGCGTCCGCCCGTCGAGCTCTCGTCGGGGCTTCGTTGCTCGGGAATCCGCCGCGACGCGTCGTGCACGGTGACGTGCAGGCACTCCTCGTCCCAGGTGAGGATGAGCTGTGCGTCGCTGTGGGCGTGGACGTGGGCGTTGGTGACCATCTCGGACACGGCCAGCACCACGGAGTCCGCCGTGCTCGGCGCGGTACGGTCCCAGCCGAGCGCCGCGAGGTGCTCGCGCGTCCAGTCCCTGGCCGTCTTCACACTGCTGCCGAGGGGCAGCGACCGTGCCCAGCCGACGGCCTTCATCGAGGGATCCCGTGCCATGACTCTCCTTCGGACGACCACGTGGTCGTCTTCCTTCTGCCCGGAGACGCCAGGGCAAACCGGGCGATTCTCAGTCTAATCATCCCGATATGCGGGCTATGGAGGACTGCTGACCGTCCCTCAGACCGACCCGCTCGACCGCTCGCGAGAAATTCTCGAAATTCATCGGTGTGGACAGGAGAACTCCGGGTACGCGGGCTCTCAAGGGGCCAAGCAGGTCGGCCCGGGAGCCACGTGAAAGGGGAATGGTGTGACCGTCACCACGATGTCGGACACGGGAGTCGAGGCCGGAACGGTGACCCTGCCGGCGATCCCGGACACGCTGGCGGTCGCGCCGAAGGACGCGAGGGCGCTGTCCAAGGTCTTCTTCCAGAAGCTCGCGGAGCTGGAGGAGGGGACGCACGAGTACCAGTACGCGCGCAACACCCTCATCGAGATGAACATGAGCCTGGTCCGCTACGCGGCCGGGCGGTTCCGCCACCGCGCCGACGAGATGGAGGACATCGTCCAGGTCGGCATGATCGGCCTGATCAAGGCGATCGACCGGTTCGAGCTCTCGCGTGAGGTCGAGTTCACCACCTTCGCCGTCCCGTACATCGTCGGCGAGATCAAGAGGTTCTTCCGGGACACCTCGTGGGCGGTGCACGTGCCCCGCCGACTCCAGGAGGCCCGGGTGGAACTGGCCAAGGCGACCGAGGAGCTGAGCACGCGCCTCGGCCGGATGCCGACGGTCAAGGAGCTCGCCGAGCTGATGAGCCTCACCGAGGAGGAGGTCGTCGAGGCGCGACTCGCCTCCAACGGCTACAACTCCTCCTCGCTGGACGCCGCGCTCGGCGGTGACGACGACGACAGCGAGGCCTCGCTCGCGGACTTCATCGGCCACGAGGACCCCGCCATGGCACTGGTCGACGACTTCCACTCCCTGGCCCCGCTCATCGCCGACCTCGACGAGCGCGACCGGACGATCATCCACCTCCGGTTCGTCGAGGAACTCACCCAGGCCCAGATCGGGGAGCGCCTCGGCTGCTCCCAGATGCACGTGTCCCGGCTGCTCGCGCGCACCATGAAGCGCCTGCGCGCCGGTCTCGTCGAGACCGACTGAACCGCCCCCGCACGAGAGCACCGAGCCCCCCGCCCCGTAGCCGGCCCGACGGCCCCGCTACGAGACGGGGGGCTCGGGCTTGGGGTGAAGACCGGGGCCCAGCGAGGGGCCGGCCAGCGGGGTGGGCGAGAGGGCGGCGGGCTCCTCCCCGTACTCCAGCAGGGTGTCGGCGGCGCCCACGATCAGCGGGTCGGGACGGCCGACGGCCTCCCCGTCCTTGCGGTCGTAGTCGATCCGCCACAGCAGGCTGCGGATGGCCTCCAGGCGGCCGCGCCGCTTGTCGTTGCTCTTGACCACCGTCCACGGGGCGTGGTCGGTGTCGGTGGCCCGGAACATCTCGACCTTCGCCGCCGTGTACGCGTCCCACAGGTCCAGCGAGGCCAGGTCGGTGGGCGAGAGCTTCCACTGCCGCACCGGGTCGACCTGGCGGATCGCGAAGCGGGTGCGCTGCTCGGCCCTGGAGACCGAGAACCAGAACTTGACCAGCAGGATCCCGTCCTCCACGAGCATGGCCTCGAAGGCCGGGCACTGCCGCAGGAACAGCTCGTACTGCTCCGGGGTGCAGAACCCCATGACCTTCTCCACGCCGGCCCGGTTGTACCAGGAGCGGTCGAAGAAGACGATCTCGCCGGCGGCCGGCAGGTGGGCGACGTACCGCTGGAAGTACCACTGCCCCGTCTCGCGCTCGGTCGGCTTGTCCAGCGCGACGATCCGCGCCCCACGCGGGTTGAGCCGCTCGGTGAACCGCTGGATGGTGCCGCCCTTGCCCGCCGCGTCGCGTCCCTCGCAGATCACCACCAGCCGGGCGCCGCTCTCCTTCACCCAGCGCTGGAGCTTGAGCAGCTCTATCTGCAGGATCCGTTTGGTCCGCTCGTACTCCGCGCGGCGGATCTTGCGCTGGTACGGATAGTTCTCCTGCCACGTCCGGATCGGCGCGCCGGAGGCGTCGAGCAGCACGGGCTGCTCGGGCCGTCGGGCGTCCACGCTGAGCCCCGTCAGCAGGTCCTCGGGTTCTGTCCGCGGCGATTCCCGCGCGTCCGCGTCCTGCGCGTTCGCGTTCTCCGCGTCCTTCTCCGCGTTCCCGTCCTGCGTCGCGTTCACGTCCTGCTCGTTCACGCCCCGCGCCTACCCCACCGGACCGCCCTCATGACTCGACCGGGCGCACACCTTCCGCGGCCGTCGCCCGATCAACCGCCCGATCAGCCGCCGCCCGCCGCCGAGCGGGCCGTCCACGCGGTCGCGGACGAGCCGTCCGCCAGCCGTCCCGTGAGCGTCACCGGCCCCGGCGCCGTCACCTTCGCGGCGAGCAGGCGGCCCCGCGCAGACGCGGTCACGGCGCCGTCGGCGGTGACGCCCACGACGCGCCGACTGCCCGCCGCCAGGAAGTAGCGCGTCCCACCGGGCGCGGACCACGTGGTCCCGGCGAGGACGTCCTGACCGAACCGGCCACAGGCGGCCGTGGAGCGCACGGACGCGACCGGCAGGACCCGCCCGGCCGCCTCCAGGGTGACGTCCGCCCGCCCCCGGCCGTCCCAGGTGTCGGCCCGGGAGCAGACCCACAGCCCGCGTCCCGTGCGCTCGGGCAGCGGCTGCGCGGCGAACTCCCAGCGGTTGACCGAGCGGACACCGCCGTCCCGGAGCCCCGCAAGGGAGCAGGCCGAGGCGGACCAGGCCGCGAGGCCCGCGGGGCCGGTGGCCTCGCGCGGACCGCGGGCCGGGACCCCGGGGGCGGGCAGGGGCGTCCAGGTCAGATGGGCGGGGACGAGCCCGCCCAGATCGACGACGAGGAAGGCGTGGTCCTCCACGATCCGCGTGGACGAGCGCAGCTGGAGGACCCGCACCCCGCCGCAGGACCCGGCGGCCTCGGCCCCGGAGCCGACGCCGACGCCGGGGCCCGGGCCGCCGGACGCCGTGGCGGACGTCGGCCCCGGGTCCGCCACCGGATCGGTCGTCCCGTCCGGCGCGACCCGGAGGGAACGTACGGCCGCGGCCGGAGCACGGAGGTCCCGCACCCCGGCCTCCGCGATCCACGGCGCCAGCAGATAGCGGGTCCGGTCGCCCGCGCGCGCGAGGACGACGGCCGCCGCGGTCGTGACGTCGCCGTCGTCGGCCCGGGTCTCCACGAGGGACGGCCGCCCCCGCCCCCCGCCCGGCTCGGTGTAGCGGACGAGCGTCCGGCCGGTGTGCAGCAGGACGACGGCGGAGCCGTCCACCGTGCCCGCGTACAGCAGCGCCGGGGGCCCGGACGCGGCCACCCGGGGCGCGCCACCGGCCCACCTGGTCAGCGCCCGCCGCAGCAGTGCCCCGTCGGAGGTGCGGTCGCCCCGGGCGGGCCAGGCCGTGAAGTCGACGCGCGAGGTGTCGGCCCACTGGTCGGCGGGGACGCGCACGGGCACCACGTCCTCCTGGATCCCGGACGACGCGGGACGCGCGGCCGGGGCGAGCGCCCGGTCCAGGCCGAGGCCGCCCACGACGGTTCCGGCGAGGAGCACCGCGGCACCGGAGAGCGCGGCGGTCCGGACGCGGCGGCGACGGCGCAGCAGGTCGGTGGGACGCAGGTGCACGGTGCAGGGATCGAACTCCGGCCGCCGCAGCAGCTCGGCGACATCGGGCCCGGCGGCAGCCCGGAGCCGTTCGGCCTCGGCCAGCACCTGTTCGGGAGCCGCGACGCCGACGGCGTCGAGCAGGGCGAGGACGCGCGTTCGCGCGAGGCCCTCCAGGGCCGTCAGCGCGAGGGCCGCACGGGTCGCGGGGGCCGCCGCCGCGAGCACGCGGTCCAGCGCGAGCTCGTCCGTGCCACCGGCCCGGGGGAAGACGCGCAGGCCGAGCGCCTTGGGCAGGGCCGCTCCCCATGACACGCGGAGCGGCGGCCGCAGCGCGGCGCGTACGACGCGGAAGCGCAGCCAGTCGTGGGCCGACGGTTCCGCCTCCCGCAGCGGCGGCTCCGCCGGGCCGGACCGCCGCGGGCTCCCGACGACGCCACCGCCGGTACGGGAGAGGCCGCGCTGGACGACGGCGTGGGCGGCGAGGACCCGCCGGTGGCGGCCGAGCTCCGGCGGCAGGACCAGGTGCGCCAGCCGTACGAGGGCGGGATAGTGCTCGACGAGGGCCGCCTCGGCCGCGTCACGGGAGGGCGTCCGCGGGGAGGGTATGGAGGCCGTGGGGTCGAGCGGAGGATTCGTCCGAGGCAACTGCATACAAGGGAAACGACCCTGCCCGGGACGGCGTCACCTCGCAACCCTGACCGAAGCCGCCCCCTCCGGGGGGGCGGTCGGGCCCAGGGCTCAAGGGGTGCCGAGGTCCTCGTCGAGGATGCCCAGCTGCCGGGAGAGCGCCGAGAGGGCCTGGCCCAGGGGGAGGGCGATGCGGGCCCGTGCGTACGGGTCGCCGCGGGTGGGGTCGCGGTTCACGATGACGACGGGCGTCCCCTTTGCGGCGGCCTGGCGGACGAACCGGAGTCCGGACATCACGGTCAGCGAGGAGCCGAGGACCAGCAGCGCGGAGGCCTCCCGGACGAGGGCGCGGCAGTGCGCGACCCGGGGCGGCGGCACGGCCTCGCCGAAGAAGACCACATCGGGCTTGAGGACGCCGCCGCACACGGCGCAGGGCAGGACGCGGAAGTCGGCGACCTGGTCGTCGGTGAGGTCGGCGTCGCCGTCGGGGTTGAGCGCCGATGCGACCGGCGCGAAGCCCGGATTGGCCTGTTCGAGGCGCTCCGCGAGCGCACGGCGCGGGGTGGAGTCACCGCAGCCGAGGCAGACGACGCGGGCCAGGCTGCCGTGGAGCTCCACGACGTCGGCGCTGCCGGCGGCCTGGTGCAGACCGTCCACGTTCTGCGTGATCACTCCCGCGAGGAGCCCCTGCCGTTGGAACGCGGCGACGGACCGGTGCCCCGCGTTGGGGCGGGCCCGCCCGAAGGTGCGCCAGCCGAGGTGGGAACGGGCCCAGTAGCGGCGGCGGGCCCGGGCGCTGCCGACGAACTCCTGGTAAGTCATCGGCGTGTGCCGGCTGAGGCTGCCGCCCTCGCCCCGGTAGTCGGGGATGCCGGACTCCGTGGAGATGCCGGCGCCGCTGAGCACCGCCACGCCTCCGGCGCGCAGCACCGCGGCGGCCGGCTCCAGGTCGGTGGTGCCCGGCGGGAGGTCCGCGGGCGGGGTCCAGCTCAAGGTCGGGCGCATGCGCATGACGCCAGGGTACGGAACGGGACCCCGCTCCCGGGTTCTCCGCCGCAGGCGCCGCGGCGGTTAGGGTCGCGCGGCGGTGGTCGCCTCGGGCGGGGCCGCGCGGGGGATCGCGCCCGGGGTGCGCGCGGGCGCGGAAGGAGAGCGCGTCCGGGGTGCGCGCCGGAGCGTGCTCCGCCGTGTCCGGCCGAGCGCTGAGGGTGCCGCCGCGCGCCCGCCGACAGGGGCGGCGGCCACCGGGCGGGGCCGCACCGCCTCGTCGAACTCAGCGACGAGGACGTCGACGTCGTCGCGGGCCTGCGCCCCCACCGCGTGGAGAACGTCTGCGTCGAGAAGGAGTACGGCTTCAACATCGTCCACGACTTCGGCCACGGCGGCAGCGGCTTCAGCCTCTCCTGCAACGGCTGTGCCCGCGAGGCCGTCGGCCTCCTCGACAGCATGGAAGGCGCCTCCTTCAGGGTCGTCGACCTCAAGCCCGCGGCACTGCACCACCACGCCGACACCTTCGCCACGCTCGGAACTCCCGACTTCGCCACCGTCCACATCGACGGCCAGGAGGGCCCGGCCGAGCACCCCTGTACGCCTGACGCCCCGCCCCCCGGGTGCGCGCGCCGCACCCGGGGCCCGACCGCGGCGGCCCGAAGGGCAGGAAGCGGCGTCAGGCGTCGGACGGTTTCGGAGCCGTGCCGTCCGTCGTGCCGTCCGTCGTCGACCGACGGGTGCGCCCGCGGTCCAGCCGCCACAGCAGCGCGGACGCCACGCTCAGGATGATCAGCACACTGCCGGCCACGATGGCGAGCATGCGGTCGGCCGTGTGCACGGCGGTGTTCTGCGCGTCGAGGACGAACGGCGAGACGAGGAGCCAGACGCCCGCGACGCCCACGATGGCGTCGGACCGCAGGCTTCCGCCGCGGTAGATGCGCCACCCCGCGGTGAACCCCACGACCAGCCCCACGAGCATCTCGTTGATCTGAGCGTCCTTGGGACCGACCTGCGTGGCCATCGGCATCAGCAGGAGCAGCACCGCGACCGCCAGCATGAGCAGGCCGAGGAGCTGGTCGTGCGCCCCCTGGCGCAGCACGTGCGGCGGGTCCGACACCCGCGGCTTCAGCCCCCGGTCGATGTGCACCACCATGGCCCCTCATCTCCTCCCGATCGTGCGGCGCCCGGCGGCTACCCCCGGGGACCGGCGTCATGCGCCGGGCGGCGACGGCGGCCGGGAACGGCCATTGAGGTGAGAATCGCCCGGCCGAGCGTGTACGGGGAGGGGAGGGGCAGGCGGGAGGAGCAAGATGCCGACGGTCCCCGCCCTCCACCGAGAGCCAGGTGCCCGCATGACCTTCAACCCGCTGGAACAACGCGGTATCCCGCTGGACAAGCAGGTCCGCAGTTGGCGCGAGCTGAACGTCTCGCCCATCGACCCGGACGCCACCGACCCGTACACCCGCTGCCGGATCATCACCATGAACGGCATCGAGGTCGAGGCGATCGTCTTCAGCCACAACCTCGCCCGCAACACGGTCGACCCCGACGTGAAGCGGGGCCTGGCCGAGGTCCGGTACGTCGAGGCGCAGCAGCAGAAGGCGGTCAACTGGCTGCTGCCCGGGGTGTCATCGGTGCTGGAGACGACGATCGCGTACGAGCAGGTCGCCGTCGACCTCACCTCCTGGATCGCCCGGATGGAACCGGACCCCTACCTCCGGCAGGCGTACCAGTTCGGCGTCCTGGAGGACTTCGACCACCTGTACCGGTACGCCAACCTGTACGAGATGATCGAGCACCGCAAGGCCGAGGCGATCGTCGACGGCCTCACGGAGGTCATGCCGGGCCGCCCCACGCGAGCGCACCACCGCCACGCCTTCGACAACGTGCGCGACCCCTACGACAAGGCCGCCACCGACCCCCTGTCCAAGCTGCACGCGCTGACCGTCCTGTCGGCGGAGCAGCAGACGATGAACTTCTACATGAACACCGGGCCCACCTACATGGAGCCGATCGCCCGCCAGCTCTACCAGGAGATCGGGCTCATCGAGGAGGAGCACGTCACCCACTACGAGTCCCTCGTGGACCCGGGGGAGACCTGGTGGGAGCAGCTGGTCAACCACGAGTACAACGAGTGCTACCTCTACTACTCCTTCATGGAGCAGGAGAGCCACCCCAAGGTGAAGGCGCTGTGGGAGCTGCACCTCAACATGGAGCTGGAGCACCTGCGCATCGCCTGCGACCTCATGCGCCGACACGACGGCCGCGACCCCGAGGAGATCCTCGCGCCGCAGCTGCCGAAGGTGCTGACCTTCGAGCCGAACAAGGACTACCTGCGCGAGCTGCTCGCCACCCAGATCGACCTGACCACCCTCGGGGCGGGCTACGTGCGCGAGGCGCACGAGCGGTTCGAGCAGATGCAGCAGCGCCTGCACGACGGGGAGAAGCCGCCCAGCGACCGGGTCGTGGAGCAGCACCGCGAGATGTTCGACCGGGACTACCGCCTGGAGACCGAAGGACCCCACCCCGTCGAGTCGGAGCGCGCGTGATGGCCCGGGAGGGAGACACCGCGAAGGACGAGCAGGCCCAGGTGGGTGACCCGGCGGCCGGCGAGGACGTGGTGGCGCTCCTGGTGCGGCAGCACGGCCGGATCCACACCCTCTTCGAGGAGGTCCGCACCGCGGAGGGCGAGGAGCGCACGGAGGCGTTCCGCCGCCTGGTGCACCTGCTGGCCGTGCACGAGACCGCGGAGGAGGAGGTCGTGCACCCCCACGCCCGTACCGCCTTCGACGGAGGTACGGACGTGGTCGAGGAGCGGCTCGCCGAGGAGAAGGCGGCGAAGGAGAAGCTGTCCGCGCTGGAGGACATGGACACGTCCGACCCCCGGTTCATGCCCGCGCTGCTGTCCCTGCGCAACGCCGTCCTCGTCCACGCCCGCTCGGAGGAGCGCTACGAGTTCGCGCAGCTGCGCCGCACCACCTCGCCGGCCCGCCTCGCCCTGATGGCCAAGGCCGTCCGGGCGGCGGAGGCTACGGCGCCCACCCACCCCCACCCCGGGGTGGAGAGCGCCACCGCGAACCTCGCCCTGGGGCCCGTGGCCGCCGTCGCGGACCGTACGCGCGACGCCGTCCGCCGGGTCATGGGGGAGGGGGACTGAGCCACGGAGGGGTGGAGGACATGGACGGCGCACACGACGTCCGACCGGAGCCGGCCGGTCTCCGGGTCGTCTACGCGAACCTGGTCTCCGACCTCGCGGTGGACCTGGAGGAGCGGGACGTCCTGGGGGCCTGGGCGGAACAGGCCCGGCGGGAGGTCTGGCTGCTGCGGGCGGGCGACGTGCTGGTCACGCCGGTGCCGGTCGACGAGGCGTTCCTCCGTTACTCCTCCGCGCTGACCGGCGTCCCCCCGGACTCCGTCACCGTGCTCACCCTGCCGGAGGCGTTCGCGGCGGCAGGCCGGCCGGTTCCCCTCCGTACGGCCGTCGAGGCGGTGCGCACGGCCTGCGCGGGCCGCCCCGTGGACGCGGTCCTGCCGACGGCCCTCGACACCGCGGCGGTCGGCATGGCACGGGCCCTCGGCGTACCCGTCCACCCGTACGCCTCGGTGGAGGCGGCCGAGGCCGCCCTGGAGGTGACCCGGCTCCTGAACACCAAGGCCGGGTTCCGGCAGGTGGCGCTCGGGCTGGCGATGAGGGTGCCGGACGGGCGCGTCCGCCGTCGCGCCGGGGTGGCGGACGCCGTGGCGGAGCTCCTGGCGTCGCACGGGGAGGTGGTGGTCAAGCCGGACCGGTCCGCCGGCGGACACGGTCTGCGCTTCCTCGCGGCTCCGGGCGGGGCGCGGGAGCCGTCGCCCGGGGCCGGTCTCGCCGCGTGGACCGGGGCCGATCTCGCCGCCGTGGGCGGCCCCGACGGACTGTGGGTCGTCGAGGAACGGATCGACGTCGCCGGCTCGGTGAGCGTCCAGATGGAGACCGGTCCCGACGGCCCCGCCGTGCTGTTCGACGGCGAGATGCGGACCGTGGCCGGCTGCTTCGCCGGCTATCTGTCCCCGCTGCCGCCCTCGTGGGCGGGGCTCGGGCCGACTCTGGAGGAGTGGGGGCGCTCGCTGGGCACCTTCCTGGCCGGGCACGGGTACGCGGGGCCGTTCAGCATCGACGCCATGGTGACGGGCGGAGGCGAACTGGTCGCGGGGGAGAGCAACGTCCGACGCACCGCCACGACCACCCCCCGAGCCATGGTGGCCCGTCTGACGGCCACGGCCACGGCCGCGGCGAGTGCCGGGACTGGTGCTCCGCCACCGCCCGGGCCCGGCCCGACGTGGGCGACGGGCCGGGTCCGGGCGGCGAAGGAATGGGCCTTCGACGAGGCCGTGGAGCGACTCGGCTCGGTCGGCGTCGCCTACGAGCCCTCGCCCGGCCAAGGGGTCGTGCTCTACGCGGGGCCGCCGGCGGACGGTCTGACCTGGCGTTACGCGGTGATCGCCCCCGACCACGCGGCGGTGGCCCGCTACGAGGCGCTGCTGCTGTCCTCCTGGGCCGACGCCGCCCGCTGATCGGGCCGCTGACCGGGCCCCGGATCGGTCCCCTGATCCGGCCAGCACCCGAGGGCCTCCGGCAGTTCCTCCAGGAACGCCGCGAGCGTACGGACACCGAGGCGGAGGGCCTCGATCTCGGCCCGCTCGTCGGGACCGTGCCAGCCGTCGTCGGGCAGGCCCGTGCCGAAGAAGACCACCGGCGCGTCGCACGCACGCGCCAGCTGCGCCGCGGGCGCGGCGCCGCCGTTGCCGATCAGGCGGGCCGATGCCCCGTTCGCGTACGCGCGGCCGACGGCGCGGCCGAGGGCGGCGAGCGCGGGATGGTCCTCCGGGGTGCGGTAGGGATCCGAGATGGTGGAGGAGATCTCCAGGTCGTAGCGGAAGCCCGGGCGGCGGTGGCCGGCCAGCCAGGCCCGCAGCTGCTCCGCGACCTCGTCGGCCCGCTGGTCCGGTACGAGCCTGAGCAGCAGGTCCGCGTCCGCCTTCGCGGGGATGAGCCCCAGCGACGGCGAGTCCGCGCGGCCGGCCGTGAGGCGGGCGACCTCCACGGCGGGGCGCGTCCACAGCCGCTCGGGCGCGGAGAAGCCGTCCTCCCCCTCGGCGCGGAAGGTGCCGGTGTCGGCCAGCCACGTCGGCAGCTCGAAGGGCAGGGAGTCCAGGGACGCGCGCAGGCGTCGGCCGGGGCCGGCCACCGCGTCGTAGAAGCCCGGCAGGGTGATCCGGCCGGAGCCGTCGGTCAGCAGCCCCACGAGCCGGGCGAGTTCGAGGGCCGCGTTGGCGGCGGCCCCGGACACGGCGCCGCTGTGCAGGTCCCGTTCCGCGCCGCGGACGGTGAGGGTCGCCGTGACCGAGCCGCGGACCGTGGCGCACACGGTCGGTTCCCGCACGGACCACAGCATCGTGTCGGACACCATGACCACGTCGGCGGTCAGGTCCTCGGCGTGCGCGGAGAGCAGGTCGGCCAGGTGGACCGAGCCGATCTCCTCCTCGCCCTCGATCAGGTACTTCACCGTCACCGCCGGGGCGGTGCGCCGCGCGAGGTGGGTGCGGACGGCCCCCAGGTGGGCCATGATCTGCCCCTTCGCGTCGGACGCCCCGCGCCCGTACAACCGCCCGTCACGCCGGAGCGGGGAGAACGGCGCCGTCACCCGCCACTCGGAGGGATCCGCCGCGTGCACGTCGTGGTGGCTGTAGACGAGGAGGACGGGCGCGTCGGGGTCGGCCGACGGCAGGCAGCCGTACACGGCCGGCAGACCCTCCGTCTCCCAGACCTCGGCGCGGCCGAACCCGCTGCGCCGCATGCGGTCCGCGAGCCACTGGGCGGACCGCCGCACGTCACCGGCACGGTCGGGATCGGAGGACACCGACGGGATGCCCACCCACTCCGTCAGGGCGTCCAGGGCCAGGACGTCGCCCGGCGCCGGAACATCGGTCGAGGTGTCCCGCGGCGTGGCGGGCCCGGAGGCGTTCATGGGGGGCGGCTGCCCCGGCCGTCCGGTTCGAACCGCGTCAGGTGCGCGCCGTCCGGCCGCGCCCGAGCAGGACGCCGAGGGCGACCATGCCGAGGCCGAGGACGAAGTGGAGCCAGTTGTCCGCCGTGTTCACGGGGACGAAGTTGGCGGAGCTGTCGTGGTCGATGAGCAGGCCGTAGAGCCACAGGACGAGGTAGATCACGCCCCCGCCGATGAGGTAGGCACGAGCGGACGCGGCGGCGCGGGACATGGCGACACCGGCGACACCGAACAGGAGGTGGACGATGTTGTGCAGGACGGAGACCTGGAAGACGCCGAGCAGCTTGGCCTCCGAGTGGTGCTCGGCGAACGTCAGGGTGTCGTAGTCGGTCGTGACACCGGGGATGAACCCGAGGACGCCGACCAGGAGGAAGACCACTCCCACGACGAGTGCGGCGAGCTGCACGGGCGTCCGGGAGGTGGCTCGGGTGTGGGTGGTCATGACGCTTCTCCTTCCCGCCGGGGCGGGTCGGGGGACGGTTCACGTCCCGGGTCGGCTGACGGTGACTCATGTCGCTCCGGCGCCTGCCCGGGCGCGGGGCGCGCAAACGACGGACGAACCTCCACCGGGCCCGGCGCTCGCGATCACGCTCGGTTACGCTGGTTCCTTCGTGCCGGGGGCGACGGCGGTCGTTCGTCCGTGGTGCGCGGGCCGCCGGGTGCGCGGGAGGAGCGAGCCCGTCGGCCGTAGCCCCCGGGCTGGTCGTCCGTGGATCGCAAGGCTGAAGAGATGGGTGGCCTGGGAAAGTGTTGGAAGAGGTCGTAGCGACCCGCTACGTCACGCCGTTGCGTGAGGGCGGCTCGCTCCCCGGGATCGTCGAGGCCGACGATCTCGGCACGTACGTCATGAAGTTCACCGGCGCCGGGCAGGGGCGCAAGACCCTCGTGGCCGAGGTCATCTGCGGGGAGCTCGGGCGGCGGCTCGGGCTGCGGGTGCCGCGGCTCGTCGCCCTGGAGCTCGACCCCGTCATCGGGCTCTCCGAGCCCGACCAGGAGGTGCAGGAGCTGCTCAAGGCGAGCGGCGGGCTGAACCTGGGGATGGACTTCCTGCCCGGGTCGCTGGGCTTCGACCCGCTGGCGTACGAGGTGGACTCCCGGGAGGCCGGGAAGGTCGTCTGGTTCGACGCGGTCATCAACAACGTCGACCGCTCGTGGCGCAACCCCAACATGCTCGTCTGGCACGGCGACCTGTGGCTCATCGACCACGGCGCGACCATGATCTGGCACCACAACTGGGCCGGCGCGCAGGCGTCCGCCGCGAAGCCGTACGACGCGTCCGACCACGCGCTCGCGCCCTTCGCGCCCGACGTCGCCGCCGCGGCCGCCGAGCTGGCGCCGCTCGTCACGGAGGAGCTGCTCACCGAGGTCGCCGCCGAGGTGCCGGACGAGTGGCTGGTCGACGAGCCGGGCTTCGACGGCACCGACGCGCTGCGCCGCGCCTACGTCGAGGCGCTGCTGCCGCGCGCCGCCACCATCCACGAGCGGATCACGCTCGGACCGCGCACCGAGCGGCGGCCGCAGCAGCCGCCCGGCTGGCTCGCCGACCGCCTCGCACCCCGGCCGCACGCCACCGAGAAGGACAGCACCCCGTGACCGACCGCGATGTCTTCGAGTACGCGCTCCTGCGCGTCGTGCCCCGCGTCGAGCGCGGGGAGTGCTTCAACGCGGGTGTGGTCGTCTACTGCCGCGCCCGGTCGTACGTGGCCGCCCGCACCCATCTGGACGAGGGCAAGCTGACGGCGCTCGACCCGGCGGCCGACGTCACCGGCGTACGGGCGGCGCTGCGGGCCGTGGAGGGGGTCTGCCTGGGCGGTGACGCCGCGGGGCAGGCGGCGCGCGACGACGCGGGGCGCCGTTTCCGCTGGCTGATCGCACCGCGTTCCACCGTCGTACAGCCGGGGCCCGTGCACACCGGTCTCACCGCCGACCCCGAGGCGGAGGTGGAACGCCTGCTCGAGCTCCTCGTCCGCTGAGGGACCGTCCGGGGCGCGCCGCGCACGCCGAGTGACCGGGTGCACGCGGTGGGCCGTTGACACCGGGTGCCAGGGCTTCTAGCGTCGCGTCTGCGGTCGTACTAAGCGGTCGCTCATGCGCGGGACGCAGGAGCGGCCGTGCGGCGCGACCGCATCCAGGGACGACCCAAGGGCGAGGAGAACCAAGCATGTCCACCACCGAGCAGCGCGTAGCCGTCGTCACCGGTGCCGCACGGGGCATCGGCGCCGCCACCGCGATCCGCCTCGCGGCCGAGGGCCGCGCCGTCGCCGTGCTCGACCTCGACGAGGCGGCCTGCAAGGACACCGTCGAGAAGATCACGGCGGCGGGCGGCACCGCCCTCGCCGTCGGCTGCGACGTCTCCGACGCCGCGCAGGTCGAGGCCGCGGTGGCCCGGGTCGCCGACGAGCTCGGCGCGCCGACCATCCTCGTGAACAACGCCGGCGTGCTCCGTGACAACCTGCTCTTCAAGATGTCCGAGGCCGACTGGGACCTCGTCATGAACGTGCACCTCAAGGGCGCCTTCCTGATGGCGAAGGCCTGCCAGAAGCACATGGTCGACGCGGGCTTCGGCCGGATCGTCTCGCTCTCCTCCTCGTCGGCGCTCGGCAACCGCGGCCAGGCCAACTACGCGGCCGTCAAGGCGGGCCTCCAGGGCTTCACCAAGACCCTCGCCAAGGAGCTCGGCAAGTTCGGCATCACCGCCAACGCCGTCGCCCCCGGCTTCATCGTCACCGAGATGACCGCGCAGACCGCCGAGCGCGTCGGCATGGGCTTCGAGGACTTCCAGGCCGCCGCCGCCTCCGTGATCCCGGTCCAGCGCGTCGGCCGCCCCGAGGACGTCGCCAACGCCATCGCCTTCTTCACGGGCGACGACGCGGGATTCGTCTCCGGCCAGGTCATGTACGTGGCCGGCGGCCCGCTCAACTGACGTATCGGCAGCGAGAGAAGGAGGCGGGCATGACCGTACGGGAGAAGCCGGAGCTGTCCGGCAAAGTCGCCCTCGTCACCGGCGCGAGCCGGGGCATCGGGTACGGGATCGCCGAGGCGCTCGTCGCCCGCGGCGACCGGGTCGTCATCACCGGCCGTGGCGAGGAGGCCCTCAAGGAGGCCGTGGAGCGCCTCGGCGCCGACCGGGCGATCGCCGTCCCCGGCAAGGCCCACGACGAGGCCCACCAGGCCGCCGCCGTCGAGGCGGCGATGGACGGTTTCGGCCGGGTGGACTTCCTGGTGAACAACGCCGGCACGAATCCGGTCTTCGGGCCCATCGCGGACCTGGACCTCGGCGTGGCGCGCAAGGTCTTCGAGACGAACGTGATCTCCGCGCTCGGCTTCGCGCAGCGGACCTGGCACGCCTGGCAGAAGGAGAACGGCGGGGCGATCGTGAACATCGCGTCCGTCGCCGGAATCTCCGCGTCGCCCTTCATCGGCGCATACGGAATGAGCAAGGCCGCCATGGTCAATCTCACCCTCCAGCTGGCCCATGAATTCGCTCCGGTCGTGCGGGTGAACGCCATCGCGCCGGCCGTGGTGAAGACGAAATTCGCGCAGGCGCTCTACGAGGGGCGGGAGGCCGAGGCGGCCGCCGCGTACCCGATGGGCAGGCTCGGCGTCCCGGAGGACATCGGGGGTGCGGCGGCCTTCCTGACCTCCTCGCAGTCGGAGTGGATCACCGGGCAGACCCTCGTCGTCGACGGCGGCATTTTCCTGAACGCCGGAGTCGGGTGACCGATTATCGGACACTTTCCGGATTCTCCTGTCCGGATTGGCCCCGATTCTGCGTCGAATGACGTAAGTGCCCCGCCGGGCTCGCTCATTGACCTGGCGGGGCGCTGCGGTATCGTCTGCCGACCCCTGGCTGAACGAGGAGCGTGCACGTGTTCGACCGGACCAGCCTGCAGGCCGCTGCAGCCCTTGTGTCCATATCCCTGCTGTCCGGATGCGGTGTGTTCTCGGACAGCGAATCCGCCGGGGACCAGAGAATCGTCGTCGGTACGACGAGCTCTCCTTCCACTCTCGATCCGGCGGCTTCCTGGGACAATTCCTGGGAGCTCTTCCGGAATGTCTTCCAGACCCTGGTCAGTTTCCCGACGGGAAGCACCGCGCCGCAGTCGGACGCGGCCGACTGCAAGTTCACGGACACGTCCAGCCGGGTCTTCGAATGCACGCTCCTGGAGGGCCTGAAGTTCTCCAACGGACACGCCCTGGACGCCAAGGCCGTGCAGCACTCGATCGAGCGGATCCGCACGATCGACCACGAGGGCGGACCGAACGGCATGCTCGGCTCCCTCGACAAGATCGAGACCGTCGGGTCCCGGACGGTCGTCTTCCGGCTGAACAAGCCGGACGCCACCTTCCCGTTCGTCCTGGCCACCCCCGCCATGTCGCTGGTGGACCCGGCCGAGTACCCGGCGGACAAGCTCCGCAAGGACGGCAAGATCATGGGCTCGGGGCCGTACGTCCTCGACTCCTACGCCGAGCGCAAGTCGGCCGAGCTGACGAAGAACCCCACCTACAAGGGCTTCGCCGAGCGCAAGAACGGCGGCGTGACGATCCGCTACTTCGACGAGTCCGAAGCGATGGTGAAGGCGCTCAAGGCGAAGGAGATCGACGCCACCTACCGCGGCCTCACCGCCGAGGAGATCGTCGAGATGCAGGAGGACAAGCCGGAGAACGAGCGCCTCCAGCTGGTCGAGTCCACCGGCGCGGACATCCGCTACCTGGTCTTCAACACCCAGGACCCGACCGTCGCCAAGCCGGCCGTCCGCAAGGCCATCGCCCAGCTCGTCGACCGCGACGCGCTCGTCAGCCGGGTCTACCAGGGCACCGCCGAGCCGCTGTACTCGATGGTTCCCAAGGGCATCGCCGCCCACACCACCAAGTTCTTCGACCGCTACGGCATGCCGAACGCCAAGAAGGCCGAGGACATCCTCCGCGACGCCGGCATCGACGAGCCCGTCGAGCTGACCTTCGCCTTCACCACGGACCGGTACGGCTCCGCGACGGCGGCCGAGTTCGCCGAGCTCAAGCGGCAGCTGGAGGCCTCCGGCCTCTTCAAGGTCACCCTGCAGGGCAAGCCGTGGACCGAGTTCCAGGCCGACTACCAGAAGGGGAAGTACGCGGTCTTCGGCCGAGGCTGGTTCCCCGACTTCCCGGACCCGGACAACTTCGTCGCCCCGTTCGTCGGGCAGAAGAACGTCCTCGGCACCCCGTACGTGAGCCCCCGCATCACCAACGAGCTCATCCCGCAGTCCCGCCGCGAGAGCGACCGGGCCGGCGTCACGGACGAGTTCGAGGAGGCCCAGGAGATCATGGTCCAGGACGTCCGGCTGTTGCCGCTGTGGCAGGGCAAGCTCTACATCGCGGCCGGTGACGACATCGGCGGCGGCGAGCGCGCCCTCGACCCGCAGACCGTCATGCAGATGTGGGAGCTGAGCCGCCGGGCCAGCTGGTAGGACCACCCGGGCGGCGAGCGGTCGGTGATCGGTGGTCGGTGATGGGCGATCGGTGATCGGCGGGAGGTGCCGGGGGCGTTGTCAGTGGCCCCCGGTAGGTTCCGTACCGAGAGACAGGAACGTTCACCGGAGGTTGTCGACCGTGACCGACATCAGCATGCTGCCCGAGTCCTGGCAGGGCGTCCTCGGCGAGGAGCTGCGCAAGCCGTACTTCGCGCAGCTCGCCGAGTTCGTCGAGGAGGAGCGGGCCAGGGGTCCGGTCTACCCCCCGAAGGACGAGGTCTTCGCCGCCCTCGCCGCCACCCCGTACGACAAGGTGAAGGTCCTGATCCTCGGTCAGGACCCCTACCACGGCGAGGGGCAGGGCCACGGCCTCTGCTTCTCCGTCCGTCCCGGCGTGAAGACCCCGCCCTCCCTCCGGAACATCTACAAGGAGATGCAGGCCGAGCTCGGCCACCCCGTCCCCGACAACGGCTACCTCATGCCGTGGGCCGAGCAGGGCGTCCTGCTGCTCAACGCGGTCCTCACCGTCCGCGCCGGCGAGGCGAACTCGCACAAGGGCAAGGGCTGGGAGAAGTTCACCGACGCCGTCATCACGGCCGTCGCCTCGCGCCCCGACCCGGCCGTCTTCGTCCTGTGGGGCAACTACGCCCAGAAGAAGCTCCCCCTCATCGACGAGGAGCGGCACGTCGTCGTCAAGGGCGCCCACCCCTCCCCGCTCTCGGCGAAGAAGTTCTTCGGCTCCCGCCCCTTCACCCAGATCGACGCGGCCGTCGCCGCCCAGGGCCACGAGCCGATCGACTGGCGCATCCCCGACCTCGGCTGAGCCTCGGCCCGATCCGGCGCGGCTGCGGTTAGCGTCAGAGCTTCCGGAAGTGCGAGCGCGTGGAGGTCGCGGTGGCCGAACAGCGGCAGATGGCGGACGACGGGGTCATGACCAGGATCGGGCAGGCCATGATGCTGCTCCACGGCGGTGACCGGGAGGAGGCCCGCAACCGCTTCGGGCTGCTGTGGGAGCAGATCGGCCCCGACGGGGACCCGCTGCACCGCTGCACCCTCGCCCACTACATGGCCGACGCCCAGGACGACCCCGACACCGAGCTGGCCTGGGACCTCCGCGCGCTGAACGCGGCGGGCAACCTCGACGAGGGCCGGCTCGCCGTCCACGACTCGGCCGTCGCCCTGCGGGCCCTCTACCCCTCGCTGCACCTCAACCTCGCCGCCGACTACGTCAAGCTGCAGCGCCCCGAGGCGGCGCGGATCCATCTGGACCGGGCCCGAGCGGCCTCGGAGACGCTCGACGACGACGGTTACGGGAACGGGGTGCGGGCCGCGATCGACCGCCTGGAGCGGCGGCTCAGCGGGCCCTGACGCGGACCCGGCGCCGCTCCCGGCGCGGGTCGGGCGCCGGGGCCGCGGGTTCCGTTCAGCGGCCCTGGGTGTGGCGGCAGATCCTGGCCTGCTCGCTGCCGGGCCCCCAGCCGCCGTACCGCTCGCCGAGGTCGCAGACGTCCGCACCGCGCCCCTGGCCCGAGGCGGCGCCCGCGGCCGCGCCGGGCAGGTCGTCGAGCCGCGGCAGCTCCGGCATCGGCGGCAGCGCCGGGTGCCGGGGAACGGCCGGCCGCACCCGCTCCGGCCGGTGCGGTACGGGATCGGGGCGCGGCGCCGTCGCACGGTCCGGTCCGGCCGCCTTCCGCGGCTTCGCCGAGGGCGCCGGTGGCGGCGGGGGCGGGGAGTCCGGGAGCGCCGCCTCCAGGGCTTCGAGGGCAGGGCCCTCGACGATCTGCGGAGCCACCTCCTGGGCGGGGCCGGCTGTCTGCGCGACCGGCGCCGGCGGGCCCGCGGGGGCGGGCGCGGGGGTGGGCGGCGCGTCGACGGCGACGCACCCGGTCAGGGCGGCGACGGCCGCCCCGACGAGGATCTTCACGGTGGTTCGGGTTCCATGCACCCGCGCAACTCTGGTGCGCCCCCGGCGATCTTCGCGCCCCTACCGGCCGGGAATGCCCCGCACGGGTGAGCGCCTCGTCCCCCGGCCTTGACCGTCACCCGGTCTTGACCGTCATCCGGCCTCGACCCGGCTCGCTGCCTCTGCCCGCCTCCTCGGCCGCGCGTCCGCCCGTCGGCCCACCGGGCGGCCGCGCCCCGGACCGGTTCAGTCGCCGGTGGCGCCGTCGATGCGCTCGCGGATGAGGTCGGCGTGGCCGTTGTGGCGCGCGTACTCCTCGATCATGTGCAGGTAGATCCAGCGGAGGTTGTAGCTGCGGCCGGTGCGGTCCTTGCCCTCGGCCAGGTCGTCGAGGTCGCGGCCGGCCGCGACCTCGCGCGCGTAGGCGATCTCCGCCTGCCAGGTGGCGTAGGCCTCCTCGTAGGTGTCCCCCTCCGTCGCGTGGATGTCCCGGTCGTAGTCCTCGTCCGTCGCGTAGATCCACCCGGCCTTCTCGCCGGCCAGGGTGCTGCGGAACCAGCCGCGCTCGACCTCGGCCATGTGCCGGACGAGACCGAGCAGGTTGAGGTCCGACGGCGGGGCGGACGGGGTGCGCAGCTGGGCGTCGTCGAGCCCCTCGCACTTCCGGGCAAGGGTGGCGCGGTGGAAGTCGAGCCACTGCTCCAGCGCCTCGCGCTCGCCCGAGGTGGTGGAGGGGTCGACGCGCGGGATGGTCGTGATGTCTTCGGTGGTCATGGGGGGCATCGTGCCCGACCGGCCCCCCTCCACACCACCGGATTCCCGGACGTCAGCGCCCCGGGGAGTGTCCCGTCGAGGCCGGGCCGCCTGCCAGCATGCCCCTCAGCAACTCGTCGAAGCCCGCGCGCAGTTCCGCGGGACCCGGGACCGCGGCGTGGAAGGACCCGGCGGCGCAGGAGAACATCAGCCCCTCGCACCAGGCGATGAAGGAGAGCGCGTGCCGCTCGGGCGTCGGCGACCCGGCCGCCGTCATCATCGCGACCACCGGCTCGCGGAAGGCGGAGCCGGTCCGGTCGAAGAAGGCGCGGAGTTCGGGGCGGCGGGTCGCTTCGAGGGCGAGCTCGTAGCGGGAGACGAGCAGCGCGCGGTGGTCGGTGAGGTACCGGTGCAGGGTGGCGGCGAGCGCGTCCGTGAGGGAGTCGAAGCCGGCACCGGCCGGGGGCAGTTCGTGCGGGGCGAGGACCTCGGCCTCCCGTTCGGCCTGGCGCCGGACGGCGGCCTCCAGAAGGGCCTGCCGGGTGCGCGCGTGGTTGGACGTGGAGCCCTGGGGCAGTCCGGCGCGCTCGTCGACCGCGCGGTGGGTGAGCCCCCGCATCCCACGCTCCACGAGGAGGTCGAGCGCGGCGTCGCCGATCCGTTCGGCGCGGGAGGGGCTGTCGGGCACGGGCGTGCGGCTGGTCATGGGGGAGACCCTACTACCCGGCGAACTACACCTGTAGTACGGTCCGGGTGTCGGCATCACTACACCCGTAGTTCCGAGGAGCAGCATGGAACAGCACCGAGCCCTCGTCGTCGGAGCCGGAATCGGCGGGCTCACCGCCGCCGTCGCCCTCCACCGGGCCGGCTGGACGGTCACCGTCCTCGAACGCGCCGCCGATCTCGCCCCCGTCGGCGCCGGCATCGCCCTCGCCCCCAACGCCCAGCGCGCCCTCGACGTGCTCGGCCTCGGCGACCGCGTCCGCGCCCTCGCCGCCTGGCAGGGCGACGGCGGCGTGCGCGCCCCCGACGGCCGCTGGCTCGCCCGCACCGACGCCGCGGCCGCCGCCGCACGCTTCGGCGGCCCCCTCGTCCTCCTCCACCGCGCCACTCTCGTCGAGATCCTCGGCGCCGCCCTCCCGGAAGGCAGCGTCCGCACCGGCGTCGCCGCCTCCCTCGCCGACCCCGGCGACGACCGCCGCCCGGCCCGCCTCACCACCCCCGCCGGCGAGATCGAGGCCGACCTCGTCGTCGCCGCCGACGGCATCCACTCCGCCACCCGCGGCGCCCTCTTCCCCGGCCACCCGGGACCCCGCTACTCCGGCCGCACCACCTGGCGGCTCGTCGTCCCCGCCCCCGGGCGGCCCTTCGCCCCGCACGAGACCTGGGGCGCCGGACGGCTCTGGGGCACCCAGCCCCTCAAGGACGGCCGCGTCTACGCGTACGCCATGGCCGCCGCCCCCGCCGGCGCCCACGCGCCCGACGACGAACGGGCCGAACTCCAGCGCCTCTTCGGCGCCTGGCACCACCCCGTGCCGGAACTCCTCGCCGCCGTCGACCCGGCCGACGTCCTGCGGCACGACGTGCACCACCTGATCGACCCGCTGCCCGCCTTCCACCGGGGGCGCGTCGCGCTCCTCGGGGACGCCGCGCACGCGATGATGCCGAGCCTCGGACAGGGCGGGAACCAGGCCGTCGAGGACGCCGTCGTCCTTGCCCACCGCGCCCGCGCCCACGGCGGGTTCGACCCCGGCACCGCCCTCGCCGCCTACACCGCCGACCGGCTGCCCCGCACCACCGCCCTCGTCCGCAAGGCCGCCCGCACCGGATCGCTCACCCTGCTCTCCGCCCGCCCCGCCGTCGCCCTGCGCGACACCCTGGTCCGCACCGTCTCCCGATTCGGTCCCGGCCTCGCCCTGCGCGGCTTCGACGGCATCGCCGACTGGCGCCCGCCCACCGCCGCCGATCCCTCCCGCGTAAGCTGACCTGCGCGAACGGCCCCCCTTCCGAGGGCCGCCCGCCCAGCACGGAGAAGAGGCGTCGCACGACGAACGAGAGACGTCGCACGACGGACGAGAGACGTCGCACGACGGACGACAGACGGCGACGAACGACAGCGAAGGAGCGACCCCGTGAAGATCGGCTGCATCGGACTCGGCGACATCGCGCAGAAGGCCTACCTCCCGGTGCTCGCCACCCTCCCCGGGGTCGAACTCCACCTCCAGACCCGCACCCCCGCGACCCTGGACCGGGTCGCCGACTCCCTCCACGTGCCCGCCGCCCGGCGCCACCGCGACCTCGACTCGCTCCTCGCCGCCGACCTGGACGCCGCCTTCGTGCACGCCCCGACCTCCGCGCACGCCGAGATCGCCACCCGCCTCCTGAACGCCGGCGTCCCCACGTACGTCGACAAGCCCCTCGCGTACGAGTACGCCGACTCCGAGCGGATCGTCGACCTCGCCGAGAAGCGCTCCGTCAGCCTCGCCGTCGGCTTCAACCGCCGCCTGGCCCCCGCCTACGCCCAGTGCCTCGACCACCCCCGCGAGCTGATCCTCCTCCAGAAGAACCGCGTCGGGCTCCCCGAGGACCCGCGCACCCTCGTCCTCGACGACTTCATCCACGTCGTCGACACCCTGCGCTTCCTGCTCCCCGGCGAGGTCGAGCACACCGACGTGCGCGCCCGCGTCCGCGACGGGCTCATGGAGCACGTCGTGCTCCAGCTCTCCGGCGACGGCTTCACCGCCATCGGCATGATGAACCGGATGAACGGCTCCACCGAGGAGATCCTGGAGGTCTCGGGCCAGGACACCAAGCGCCAGGTCCTCAACCTCTCCGAGGTCGTCGACCACAAGGGCCAGCCGACCGTCCGCCGGCGCGGCGACTGGGTGCCCGTCGCCCGCCAGCGCGGCATCGAGCAGGCCGTCCTCGCCTTCCTGGACGCCGTACGGGACGGCCGCGTCCTCAGCGCCCGGGACGCCCTCCTCACCCACGAACTGTGCGAGCGCGTCGTCCGCGAGGCGCAGGTCCGGGCCTCCTGAGCGCACCCGCGCCCTCGGCCGCGCACACCAGGCCGACGACGGCCGCCGCCGCGAACAGAGGCCAGTCGCCCAGCCGGACGTAGACGGTCGTGGTCGTCGCCGCGAGCGGCAGCTCCCGTACGGCGACGGCGCTCGCCTCCGTCCCGAGCACGGGTCCGATCCGGCGCCCGTCCGGGGCGTACGCGGCGCTGGTCCCGGTCAGCGTCGCGTGCACCACCGGGCGTCCCGTCTCCGCCGCGCGCAGGGCGGCCAGGGAGGCGTGCTGCGCGGGCGCCCAACTGTCCTGGAAGGTACTGGTCGCCGACTGCACCACCAGCAGCCCTGCGCCGTCCCCGGCCAGCCGTCGGCCCATGTCGGGGAACGCGGACTCGAAGCAGATCAGCGGCCCGATCCGCAGCCCGGACGCCCCTCCGGCGGCGGGCAGCGTCATCACGACCGGGCTCGTGCCCCGGCGTCGGTCCTCCTGCGCCGCCTTGCCGACCGACGTCGCCCAGCCCAGCACCGACCGCGCCGGGACGTACTCGCCGAACGGCACGAGCCGCATCTTGTCGTACCGCTCGCCCGTCGGCCCGTCCGGCCCGAACAGCACCGCGCTCTTGAAGATCCCCGGCCGGTCCGACCGACGCGCGTCCACGTTCACCAGCAGCGGCGCACCGACCTGCCGGGCCAGCGCCGTCAGCCGGTTCGAGAGCTCCGGCCGGCCCGCCGGGTCGGCCCCCACGCCGCTCTCGCCCCAGACCACGAGGTCGAGCCGCTGCCCGGCGAGGGTACGGGTCAGCTCCTCGGCCCGGGCCAGGCGCCGCTCCGGCCCCTCCGGCCCGCCGAACACCCCCGGCTGTACGAGCGCCACCCGCACCGTCCCGGTCACCCGCGGCGCCCCCACGCCCCAGGCCGCCGTACCCACCACGAGCGCGCACGCGGCGAGCCCCGCGACCCCGACCGCCCGCAGCCCCGGCACGGCCAGGAGCAGCGCCACGGCCGTGTTCACCGCCACCACCAGCAGGCTCACCAGCCACACTCCGCCCACCGACGCCACCCGCAGCGCCGCCGGTACCTCCCACTGGCTTGCCCCGAGCAGCCCCCACGGCCCGCCGAGCCCCTCCCACGACCGGACCAGCTCGATCAGCAGCCAGCCGCACGGCACCGCGAGCAGCGCCACCGCCGCCCGCGACGGCGGACGGCCACCCGCGAGCAGCGTCCGCACGAGCCACCCCCACGGCAGCCACAACAGCCCGAGCAGCGCCGAGAGCAGCAGTAGGAAGACGTGCAGACTGGGCAGCAGCCAGTGGTGCATCGCGAGCATGAAACCGGTCCCGCCCAGCCAGCCGTCCAGGGCCGCGCGGCGCGCCCCCGGGGCCGTGCGGAGCAGCAGCAGCCACGGGACGAGCGCCACGTACGCCCACCACCAGAGCCCCGGGGCGGGGAAGGCGAACGCGGGCAGCGCGCCGCAGCCGACCGCGAGCAGCGACCGCGCGACCCCGTGGCCGGGTACCCGCCCGTCCGCCGCGGTGAACGGATTCCGCATCGCGTGCCTCCCGCCGTCGACCTCCAGTGTCCGGCCTCGCCGCCTCCGTCGCCGGGCGACACACGGCCGGGCCGGCCGTGCCGCCACGATCACCGAGGGGCGTGCGCGGGCCCGGTCACGGCGGGGCCGCGCGCCCGGTCATACTGTCCGTCATGCGCGTGCACTTCGATCCCGATCTGACCGACCGGACCTCCTTCTACCGGCTGCTCACCGCCACCGTGGTGCCCCGGCCGATCGCCTGGGTCTCCACCTGCTCGGCCGACGGGACCGACAACCTCGCCCCGCACTCCTTCTTCACCATCGCCTCGGTGGCGCCCCCGGTCGTGCAGTTCACCTCCGTCGGCCGCAAGGACTCGCTGCGCAACGTGGAGGAGACCGGGCAGTTCGTGGTGAACCTCGCCCCCGAGGGGCTCTTCGAGCAGATCAACGCCACGGCGACGGACTTCCCGCGCGGCGTCAGCGAGTTCGACGCGTGCGGCGTCGAGCGCGAGCCCAGCCTCATGGTGAAGCCGCCGCGCGTCGCCGAGTCGCCCGTGGCGCTGGAGTGCGAGCTCCACAGCACCCTGCGGATCGGCGACTCGACGGTCGTCTTCGGCCGGGTCGTCCACGCCGCCGTCGACGAGTCGGTCCTGCGGGACGGACACCCCGAGATGACCCTGATGCGGCCGCTGACCCGGCTCGGCAAGAACGAGTGGGGCACCCTGGGCGACATCAGGGAGATCGCCCGGGTGCCCTACACCGGCTGAGGTCAGCCCGCGGACTCGCCCGCGTGCGGGCTGAGCACGCCCGCCCCCACCAGCACGAACAGCAGGATGCCGAGCAGGATGCGGTAGATCACGAAGGGCATGAAGCTCTTGGTGGTGATGAACTTCATGAACCAGGCGATGACCGCGTAGCCCACCGCGAACGCGATGATCGTGGCGAAGATCGTCGGCCCCCAGGACACGTGCCCCTCGCCCGCGTCCTTCAGCTCGTACGCGCCGGAGGCCAGCACCGCGGGGATCGCCAGCAGGAACGAGTACCGGGCGGCGGCCTCACGGGTGTAGCCCATCAGCAGACCGCCGGAGATCGTCGCGCCCGAGCGGGAGACGCCCGGGATCAGGGCCATCGCCTGGCACATGCCGAAGATCAGGCCGTCCCGGACGCCGAGCTCCTTCAGCGTCTTGCGCTCGCGCACCACCCGGTGCCGCCCGCCCGCCTCGTCGCGGGCGGCCAGCCGGTCCGCCACGCCGAGGACGACGCCCATCACGATCAGCGTGGTCGCGATCAGCCGCAAGTCGCGGAAGGGGCCCTCGATCTGGTCCTTGAGCGTGATGCCGAGGACGCCGATCGGGATCGAGCCGACGATGACGAGCCAGCCCATCTGCGCGTCGTGGTCGGAACGCATCGACTTGTCGGTGAGCGACCGGAACCACGCCGAGACGATCCGCGCGATGTCCTTGCGGAAGTAGATGAGAACCGCCGTCTCCGTACCGATCTGGGTGATCGCGGTGAAGGCCGCGCCCGGGTCGTGCCAGCCGGCGAACGCGGCGGTGAGCCGGAGGTGCGCGCTGGAGGAGATGGGAAGGAACTCCGTCAGCCCCTGGACGAGTCCGAGGATGAACGATTCGAACCAACTCATGGGGCTAGGGCCGTCCCGTATGTACGTGTGCGGTCAGAAGGTCGAGCGCAGCGTACCGTCCCCAAGTGACGTGCCCGTGATCAGGTCAGGCCTTGACCGGCTCCGCCCCGGGCCCGCCGACCGGCACGCCCTCCGTCACGCCCCGCCCCGCCGCGGACACGGTGTCCCGGCCCGGTCCGCGGCGCAGCCCCCGGCGCAGCCCGTGCCGGTTGCGCCACGCCACCACGGCCGCGGCGAGGCCCGACACGACGATGAACCCGGCCGAGAAGAGGAAGGCGGGGGAGCCGGGGGAGTCGGCCCGGGCGCCCGCGATCACGTACGCCGCCGTGTTCGGCACCGTGCCGAGCGCGGTCGCGAGCAGGAACGGCACGTACCCCATCCGGGAGACGGCGGCGCAGTAGTTGGCGGCCGCGAAGGGCACCCCGGGGAAGAGCCGGATCGCCAGCATCGACCGGAAGCCGTGGCGGCTGAGCTGCCCGTCGGCCGCGGTCAGCAGGCGGCCCCGCAGCAGCGGCCGCAGCGCGTCCTGGCCCAGCACCCGGCCGAGCGTGAAGGAGATGGCCGCTCCGAGGACCGTGCCCGCGACCGCCGCCGTCAGACCCGCCGCGGTGCCGAAGAGGGCGCCCGCCGCGAGGTTGAGCACGGGCCTGGGCACGAAGGCCGCCGTGCAGACGCCGTACGCGAGGCCGAACAGCAGCACGGCCCCCGCGCCGCTCGTCTGCGGCGGCCAGCCCTCGGCGAGCAGCCGCTGCGGCTCGTAGAGCAGCACCAACGCCGCCGCGGACAGCAGCACGAGCCCGAGCAGCGACAGCCGTGCCCGGGGCGACACGAGGAGACGGGCGGAGCGGACGGCGAGGGAGCCCGGCGGCCGGGAGACGGGGGCGAGCATCCGGGGAGAGTAACGGACGAGGGCGTAGGAGCGCCGTAATGTGCGTCATGTCCGCCGGGGGCGGGGCCGGTACACGCGACCGGGCCCGTCCCGCCCCCCGTCCCGCCCCGGCGCACCGCGCAGCGAGAGGAGCGCCATGACGACCCGCCCGCCGACCCGCCCGCCCAGCCACCCCCCGGCCGACCCGCCGTCCCGCGTCGCGCCGTCGCCGCCGCCGAGCGGCCTCGCCGACACCGTCCTCGAACGGCTCACCACGCTCTATCCCGAGGCCGGGAACCCCTTCCGGGCCCAGGAGATGGTCGCGTACATGAAGGGCGCCGCACCCTTCCTCGGCATCCGCACCCCCGAGCGCCGCGCCCTCTCCCGCGCCGTCCTCGACGGCGTCCCGAGCCCCGACGAGAACGACTGCGCGGCCGTCGCGCTGCGCTGCTTCGCGCTGCCCGAGCGCGAGTACCACTACTTCGCCGTCGACTACCTGCGCCGCCACGTGAGGCGCTGCTCCTCCGCCTTCCTGCCCGTCGCCCACCACCTCGTCACCACCGACTCCTGGTGGGACACGGTCGACCACCTCGCCGCCCACGTCGTCGGCGGTCTCGTCGCCGCCGATCCCGCCCTCGTCACCCACATGGACGCGTGGATCGACGACGAGGACCTCTGGGTGGCCCGCACCGCGCTCCTCCACCAGCTGCGCTTCAAGGAGGACACGGACGCCGACCGCCTCTTCGCGTACTGCCTGCGCCGCGCCTCCCACCCGGACTTCTTCGTCCGCAAGGCGATCGGCTGGAGCCTGCGCGAGTACGCGAAGACCGCGCCCGGGGAGGTCCGCGCCTTCGTCGCCGCCCACGGCTCCCGCCTCTCCCCGCTCTCCGTCCGCGAGGCCCTGAAGAACCTCTGACCCGGGCCGCCCCGGCAGAATGAGGAGCGTGAACGAGCAGATTCCCGTCATCCGCGAGGTCGACCAGGGCACGGCACGCCTCATGCCCGACGTCGACCGGGAGCGCGCCTGGCTCCTGACGGTCGACGGGGCGCCCCAGTCGTACGTCGACCTCGACGACCCCACCCACCTGGAGTTCGAGTACGCGCGCCGGCTCGCCCACGTCGTCGACGGCGCCGCCGACGAGGGCGCGCCCCTGGACGTGCTGCACCTGGGCGGCGGCGGACTCTCCCTGCCCCGCTACGTGGCCGTCACCCGGCCCGGGTCGCGGCAGGACGTCGTCGAGGCCGACCGGGGCCTGCTCGACCTGGTCGCCGAACACCTGCCGCTGCCCCGGGGGTCGGGGGTCACCGTGCACCCGGCCGACGCCCGCGCCTGGCTGGAGACGGCCGCCTCCGGCTCCGCCGACGTGATCGTCGGTGACGTCTTCGGCGGCTCCCGGGTCCCGGCCCACCTCACGTCCGTCGAGTACGCGCGCGAGGTCCGGCGCGTGCTGCGGCCCGGCGGCCTCTACGCCGCCAACCTCGCCGACGGCGCGCCCTTCGCCTTCCTCCGCTCGCAGCTCGCCACCGTCGCCACCGTCTTCCCCGAGCTGGCGCTCGTCGCGGAACCGGCCGTCCTGCGGGGCCGCCGCTTCGGCAACGCGGTCCTCGTCGCCTCCGGCCGGGAGATCGACACCGCGCGGCTCGCCCGGAGGACGGCGGCGGACGCCTTCCCCGCGCGCGTGGAGTACGGGGCGCCGCTGGCCCGGTTCACCGGCGACGCGGTGCCGGTCGTGGACGCCGGAGCCGTACCGTCACCCGTTCCCCCGGACGGAGCCTTCGGCATCGGCTGAGGCGGACGGGACGGACGGGACGGAAGGGGAGGGTGTGACGAGCGAGGCGGGTGCGGCGGGTGCGGCCTCCGCGCCGCCCGCGACCGCCGCGACGCCCAGCCCCGCCGCGCCGCCCGCGACCGCCGCGCCGTCGGCGACCGGCACACCGCCCGCCACGTCCTTGCCGTGCGGACGGCGCGTCAGGTTCCGGACGTCCGGCACCATGAGCACGAGGGCCGTCACGACGGTCATCAGGACGACCGCGCCCCAGAGCGACTCCCGGCGGCCGAAGGCGCTCTCCGCCGGTCCGGCGAGGGCGGTGGAGAGCGGCAGCAGGGCCGTCGAGCCGAACCAGTCGTAGGCGGAGACCCGGGAGAGCTTCTCCTCCGGGATCTCCTGGTGCATCGCCGTCATCCACGAGACGCCGAAGACCTCGATGGCCACGCCGCTGACGAACATCGCGAGCGTGAGCCCCGCCGCGTCCAGCGGCACGGCGAGCGCCGCCGAGGGCAGCGCGATCGGGAAGACGCAGAGGGTGCCGACGAAGAGGAGCCGGCGGGGCTTCCACCGGGTCATGAGGACGGCGCCCGCGAGCGTGCCGACGCCGTACGCGGCGAGGGCGATGCCCCAGGGCCGCGCGCCGCCGAGTTCGTCGCGGGCGACGAGCGGACCGTACACCGCCTCGACGGCACCGATGAGGGCCACGACGACCGAGAACTGCGCGACGATCGACCACAGCCACGGCCGCCCGACGAACTCCTGCCAGCCCTCGCGCAGATCGGAGAGGAGCCCGCCGCCGGGCGCGCGCTCCGGAACCCCGCTGACGTCGAGGAAGGCGCGAAGGCCGCCCGCGACGGCGAAGGCGAGCGCGTCGATCGCGAGGACCCAGCCGGGTCCGACGAAGGCGACGAGCGCGCCGCCGAGCGCCGCGCCGCCGATGCCGGCGCCGTGCATGGCCATCCGGTAGACGGCGAAGGCGCGGCCGGCCTGCTCGCCCGTGACACTGGCCATGAGCATGCCCTCGGCGGCCGGGTTGAAGAAGGCCTGGCCGGTGCCGCAGAGCGCGGTCAGGACCATCATCTGCCAGAGGAGGGCCTCGCCGGAGATGACGAGGACCGCGAAGACGGCCTGCGAGACGCAGTTGAGGGCGTTGGCGGCGACCATGACCCGGTGCCGGGGTATCCGGTCGGCGATCGCGCCGCCGACGAGGAGGAAGAGGACGAGGGGCAGGAAGCGGGCCATCGCCACGAGCCCGACGTCACCGGCGTCACCACCGGACTCGAAGACCGCCCAGGTGGTGGCGATCAGGGCGCCGTGGGCGCCGAGGTTCGTCACGATCGTGGCGGCGGTCAGCAGGACGTAGTTGCGGCCCGCCCACTGGGGGAGGCGGGAGCGCTGCGGGGAGGCGGCGGGAGTGGTCACCCCGGGACTATCCCTGCCGCCTCCCCGTCCTGCCAAACCGGTATCCGGACAGACCCGGGCTCAGGACTCCAGGCGGACCGTGGAGAGGATGGTCCTGATCGTGGCGTCGGACAGCTCCTCCTTGACGCCGTCGGCGCCGTAGAGGACCCAGGTGGCGAAGTCGCCCTTGGCGTTCTTGAAGGTGAACGCGATCGACTTGCCCTTCGTCTCGCACTTGTTGCGGGACTTGATCTGGGGGGCGAGCGCGGTCGACATGCTGCCGGTGAGGCCGGACTTCGTCGTGTACGGCACGGCCTTGGTGATCTTGATGGTGTTCTGCGGCATGTTCTGCGCGTAGCCGCCCCACACCCAGGTGCCCGCCTCGCTGTACGCGGCGTCGGCCGTGCTCTTGGCGCCCTGGCCGCCCTTGGTGCCGGCGGTGGCGAGGCCCCAGGTCTCCTCCGTACCGTTCTTGTCGACGTCGTAGGTGCACCACTCGCTCTTGAAGTGGGTGGGCCCGGACATCGTGACGAGGGCGCTGCCGTCGTTCTTCTTCTCGTCCTCGAAGTACGTGATCGAGCCCGGCTTGCTGACCTCCCACTCCGGCGGGACGTCGAAGAGGGTGCCGTACTTCGGGTTGTAGACGACCTTCCAGCCGGGGACGGTCGGCTGGTGGTCGGCGCCGTCACGCGGGTTGTCGAGCGTGGGCGAGGCGGAGGTCGGCGGGGCGGGCTCGCCGCTCACCGACGCGGAGGCGGACGACTTGGGGTCGCCGGCGACCGGCTTCGCGTCGTCGTCCTCGCCCAGGACCAGGAAGCCGGTCACGCCGGCCGCGACGACCACGGCGGTCGCGGCGACGATCGCCACGAGCGTCGTCTGCTTCTTCTTGCCGTCACCGGGGCCGCCGGGGCCGCCCGCCGGGGCCGTGCCCGGCACCGCGTACTGCGGAACGGTCGGTTGCTGGTACGGGTTCGGCTGGCCGTATCCCGCCTGCGGAGGCTGCTGTCCGTACCCCTGCTGGCCGAAGCCGGGCTGCGTCGGCGGCTGCTGCGGGTACCCCGGCTGCGCGGGCTGCTGCGGGTACCCGGGCTGCGTCGGCGGCTGCTGCGGGTAGCCGGGCTGCTGGGCCGTCGGCTGCTGATAGGGGTTCGGCTGCTGCGGGTACCCCGGCTGCTGGTACGGGTTCTGACTCTGGTCCTGCGGGTTCTGCTCGCCCCCGGGCGGCTGCTGTCCTGGCCACATGGCCAGTAACCATAGAGGTGCGGGGGCCGCCCGGCCACGCCCGCCCCCGCGACGGCCCGGCCCGAGGGGATGGCCAAGGCCGCTACTGGTGGGTAACATCGCGGCCATGAGCGCAGACCAGATGACCGTCGGCGAGATGCTCGCCGCGACGGTTCCCATGGCCGGAACCCTCAACCTGGAGTTCCTGGAGACCACCGCCGAGCGCGCCGTCGTCCGCCTGCCGGACCAGCCCGCGTTCCACAACCACGTCGGCGGCCCGCACGCCGGCGCGATGTTCACCCTGGCCGAGTCGGCCAGCGGCGCCATCGTCCTCGCCGCCTTCGGCGACCAGCTGAACCGCGCGGTCCCGCTCGCCGTCACGGCGGAGATCGGCTACAAGAAGCTGGCCATGGGCGTCGTCACCGCCACCGCGACGCTCGGCCGCCCCGTCGCCGAGGTCGTCGCCGAGCTCGACGCCGGCGAGCGCCCCGAGTTCCCCGTCCACATCGACATCACCCGCGAGGACGGCGCCGTCACCGGCGAGATGACCGTCGTCTGGACGCTCCGCCCGAACGGCTGACCCGCCGGCGCCCCGTGGGACGGCGCTCGCGGTCCGGTCGAGCGCCGGGCCCCGGGCGCCGCTCGTGTGCGATCGTGGACGGGTGAACCTGGAAGACCTCGTCCGACTGCGCCGCGCCCGGGACCGGATGGACCGCGAGTACGCCGAGCCGCTCGACGTGACCGCCCTCGCGCAGGGCGCGCTCATGTCCCCGGGCCACTTCTCCCGCAGCTTCCGCGCCGCCTTCGGCGAGTCGCCGTACAGCTATCTGATGACCCGCCGGATCGAGCGGGCCAAGGCGCTGCTGCGCCGGGGCGACCTGACGGTCACCGAGGTCTGCTTCGCCGTCGGCTGTACGTCGCTCGGCTCCTTCAGCTCCCGCTTCACCGAACTCGTCGGTGAGAGCCCCAGCGCCTACCGGGCCCGCAGCCACGACGACGGCGCCGCCATGCCCGCCTGCGTCTCCAAGATCCACACCCGACCGGTCAAGGGCTGACGCCCGCACCGGCGCGGTCCGCCCGCCGGGGCCGGCCGCCTGGCCCGCCCGGCCGCGGGGCGGGATCCGTGTACACGGGGCCCGGGTCGCGTGGGCGTCGGGGCACGTCCGCGGCACCGGGTAGGCTGCCCCGGCGTGCCCCAGGGCGGTGCACGCCGGCGTCCCCGCCCGTGACCACGGCCGGCGCCCGGAGGATCCGAAACGGGAGGAACCGCGTTGCACGTCCAGGAGTGGCTGGAGACCATCCCCGCGGTCGCCGTCTACGCCCTCGTCGGAGTGGTGATCGGGCTGGAGAGCCTGGGCATCCCGCTGCCCGGTGAGATCGTCCTCGTGAGCTCCGCGCTGCTCGCCTCGCAGCACGGCGACATCAACCCGTACGTCCTCGGCACCTGTGCCACCGCCGGCGCGATCATCGGCGACTCGATCGGCTACGCCATCGGCCGCAAGGGCGGCAGGCCGCTGCTGGCCCGGCTGGGGAAGAAGTTCCCGAAGCACTTCAGCGAGGCCAACATCGCGCTCGCCGAGCGCTCCTTCCAGAAGTGGGGCATGTGGGCCGTCTTCTTCGGCCGCTTCGTCGCCCTGCTGCGCATCTTCGCCGGGCCGCTGGCCGGCGTGCTGCAGATGCCGTACTGGAAGTTCCTCGTCGCCAACGTCTTCGGCGGCATCCTGTGGGCGGGCGGCACCACGGCCGTCATCTACTCGGTCGGCATCGTCGCCGAGGCCTGGCTGAAGCGCTTCTCCTGGCTCGGCCTCGTGCTCGCCGTCCTCTTCGGCCTCGCCTCCATGCTCGTCATCAAGAACCGCGCCAAGAAGGCGGCGGCGGAGCGGGCGGCCGACGCCGGCCCCGCCCCGGAGCGGGAGCCGGTCGCGATCGCGGACTGAACCACGCGCGTACGGAGAGCGGAGGGCGGCACCCGGTGACGGGCGCCGCCCTCCGCCGCGTACGGCGGTACCGGGCGCGGGGGCGTTCCCGCACGCGGGACGCCCCCCTTCCCGTACGGCGGGAGATCAGTCCCCGAAGGCCTCGGCGTGGCCCTTGGCGAGCGCCAGGTACATCTCCGCGTTCAGCTTGATGCCCACCTTCTCCTCGTCCGTCAGCGGTCGGCGTACCTTCGCCGGCACGCCCGCCACCAGCGAACCGGGCGGGACCTCCATCCCCTGCGGAACGAGCGCCTGCGCGGCGACGAGCGAACCGGCGCCGATCCGGGCGCCGTTCAGGACGGTCGCCCCCATGCCGACGAGCACGTCGTCCTCGATGACACAGCCGTGCACGGTGGCGTTGTGCCCGACGGTCACGCGATCGCCGATGGAGACGGGGAAACCGGGATCGACGTGGACGGTGCAGTTGTCCTGGATGTTGGAGTCCTCGCCGATCGCGATCGGACCGCAGTCCGCGCGCAGCACCGCGTGGTACCAGACGCTGGCGCGCGCGCCGAGCGTCACCTCACCGAGGACCACCGAGGTCGGGGCGGTGAACGCGGTCGGATCGACGCTCGGCTCCTTGCCGCCCACGCCCTTGATCAACGCCTCTGCCATGGTTCGCTCCTGATCGTCACTGAAGGTGTCGCGCCTCGGGGGTGCCCCGCCGCACCCTATGCCGTGCTCATGACGGACATCACAGCGCACCGCACTGATCAGGCACGACGGCGCCGACTACCGTGGCCGGGTGCCCAGGAACCGAAACACGTTCTCCTCCTTCACCGCCTGGCGGCGCCGGGTCGTCGCCCACGCGCTGCAGGGCGGCTGGCGCTGGGTGCAGCAGGCCGGCGCCGTCACCGCCGAGCACCAGGGGCGGCTGCGGTTCCGCCGGCTCGGGGAGGGCACGCGGCTGGCGTTCCCGCAGGGCACGGTCTTCGGTGAGCGGTGGATCGAGATCGGCGCGTGCTGCATCATCGCCGAGCAGGTGACCCTCACCGCCGGGATGATGCCGGACCTCGACCTGGGCACCGAGACGGTCCTGACCCTCGGCGACGGGGTCGTCCTCGGCCGGGGCAGCCACGTCATCGCGGACACCACGGTGACCATCGGCTCGGACACCTACTGCGGTCCGTACGTCTACATCACCTCGACCAACCACAGCTACGACGACCCGGACGAGCCGATCGGCCGCCAGTGGCCCCGCTCCGCACCCGTCTCCATCGGCCCCGGCTGCTGGCTCGGCACCGGCGCCGTGATCCTGCCGGGCGCGCGGATCGGCCGGAACGTCGTCGTCGCGGCGGGCGCGGTGGTCCGCGGCGAGGTGCCCGACCACTCGGTGGTCGCGGGCGCCCCGGCCAAGGTCGTACGCCGCTGGGACCCGGAGCAGGGCTGGCAGCCGCCGCTGCGCACACCGGCCCCGCGGCCCATCCCGCGGGACGTCACCCCGGAGCAGCTGGCGGCCCTCGCCGCCTGGGAGGTCGAACAGGCGGCCGCCTCGTCGTAGGCGGCCGGTGCGCCCGCAGGTGTCAGGACGCGGCCAACAGGACCGTTCCGCCGAGGGCGAGGACCGCCCCGGCCGCCTGGACCGCGCGGAGCCGCTCCTTGAGGACGCCGAACGCCGCCAGGGCCGTGACCACCGGGTAGAGGCTCGCCAGGACGGCGGCGACCATCACCGGACCGTGCTGGGCGGCGATCGCGTACGTACCGTTGGCGGCCACGTCCGCGAGGCCCACGAAGGCCAGGGCGGGGAGCGCCGAGCGGACGACGGCGAAGCCGCCCTCGGGCAGCGCCCTGCCGCCGCGCCGCACGGAGGCGTACAGGGCGCCGCCGCCCACCAGGACGTTGGTGACGCGCTGGACGAACAGGGCGAGGAACAGACCGGTGACGGTGGTCGAGGCCTCCGCGATCAGGGCCATCACTGAGCCGAAGCCGAAGGCCGCGAGCAGGGTGAGCAGCACCGCCTGGCGCTGCACCGGGGCGCCGCGCAGCTCGGGTCCGCCGGCCAGGACCACGCCGAGGACCGCCACGACGACTCCGGCGCACTGGAGGAGCCCGGGGCGGTCGCCGAGGACGAGGCCGACCGTGACGGGGACGGCGACGCCGAGCGAGCCCAGCGGGGAGACCACGCCCATCGGGCCGAGCGCCAGCGCCTTGTAGAAGGCGAGCATCGCCGCCGGGCCGACCACGCCCGCCCCGACCGCGTACCAGAGCTGCGGGCCCGCCTCGGTCCAGGCACCGGTCGCGAGCACGACGGCGCCCAGCACGAGGACGGCGAGGACCTGCGAGACCACGACGACCGTGAGCGCGGGGATCCGGCGGGTCAGGAGCCCGCCGCCGAAGTCGGCGAGGCCCCACAGGAGCGAGGTGGCCAGGGCGAACAGGGCGGTCATGGGGTCCTCGCAAGCGCGTACGGCAGTACAGTTCGGTGAACGATCGGGTGCACACCACCGTAGTGCACTGCATTGAACTCTGTCATCCAGGATATTGGACGGAACGTGTCGGACCTCGACCAGCTCACCCAGGCGCTCGCCCGGAACCTGAAGCGCTGGCGCAACGAGCGCGGCTTCACCCTGGACGCGCTCGCCGCACGGGCGGGCGTCAGCCGGGGCATGATCATCCAGATCGAGCAGGCCAGGACCAACCCCAGCGTCGGCACCACCGTGAAGCTCGCCGACGCCCTCGGCGTCTCCCTCACGACCCTCCTCGACCACGAGCAGGGCCCCCAGGTCCGGCTCGTCCCGCCGGAGCAGGCCGTCCGCATGTGGTCCACCCCGACCGGCAGCAGCACCACGCTGCTCGTCGGCGCCGACGCCCGGGGGCCGCTGGAACTCTGGGCCTGGACCCTCGTGCCGGGCGACAGCAGCGCCTCGGACCCGCACCCGGAGGGCACGACCGAGCTGCTCCACGTGACCGCTGGGGTCCTCACCCTGGTCGTGGACGGCGTGGAGCACGCGGTGCCCGCCGGCACCTCCGCGGTCTTCGAGGCGAGCGCCCCGCACGTCTACCGGAACGACGGCGAGGAGCCGGTCGAGATGACGATGGCCGTCTCCGTCCCGCCCGTACGCTGAGACGACCGGCCGTACGGGGCACGCCCGTTGCTGCGTGGCCCGCTTCGCGGCTCGGCCCCCGGACGCTCAGCCCAGGCGCGGGACCTCGATCGCGGGGCACCGGTCCATGACCATGTCGAGACCGGCCTCGCGGGTCCGGGCGTACGCCTCCTCGTCGACGACGCCCAGCTGGAACCAGACCGCCCGGGCGCCGATCGCCACCGCCTCGTCGGCGACGGCGCCCGCGAGGTCGCTGTTCACGAACACGTCGACCACGTCGACCGGGAACGGGACGTCCGCGAGCGAGGCGTACCCCTGCTCGCCGTGGACCGTCTCCGCCTTCGGGTGCACGGGGACGATCCGCTTGCCGTACCGCTGGAGGAAGGCCGCGACGTCGTAGGCGGCCCGCTGCCGGTTCGCGGACAGGCCGACCACCGCCCAGGTGTCGCCGCTCTGCGTGAGGATCTTGCGGATCGTCTCCTGGGTGCCGTACACGCGCTGCCTCCTGGGGCCGTGACATCGTCTGCTGCACCCTCCAACCCGTACGGGCACGGCGGGATTCCCGCGCACCGTCGACGGCGGACGGGGCGGGCGCGGGCAGATGTCCGGACGGGCCCCGCTCCGGTGGTGACGGGTGGTAAGAAGGGGGCCATGCCCCTCCCTCACGACATCGTCCCGTCCTGGTCCAGGATCACCCGGTGGCTGGAGAAGCACGCTCCGGGCGACCACGCCGCGCTGCGCCCCGGGGCGTCCGACGCGGCCCTCGCCGCCCTGGAGGACGGCCTCGGCTTCCCCCTGCACCCGGAGCTGAGGGCGCTCCTCGCGGTCTGCGACGGGGTCGTCCCGCGCCGGGCGAGCGGCGAGGCGGGGGCGTTCCTGGTCGGCCACAGCCTCCTGGACACCGAGCGGGTCCTGGAGTGGCAGCGCTACCTCGCCTCCCGGGCGGAGGACGCCGTCGAGGAGGGGTACGAGGACGAGGTCGTCGGGCGGACGGCGGACGACCGCTGGGTGCCCTTCGCGCAGGCGCTCACGGGTGACCTGCTCTTCGTCGACCACCGCGAGGAGGGGTACGGGACGGTCGGTGAGCTCTCCTTCGGCGACCCCGACCACCGGCGGCCCTGGTCCGGTCCCGAGGCCATGTTCGAGGACCTGGCCACGGCGATGGAGCGGGGGACGCCGCTGCGGGGGACCGGCCGGCGGCCCGTGGTCCACGAGGGCCGGATGCTGGAGTGGCCCACGGTCTGACCGGGGTCGTGGAAGCGGGCGCGGCCCGCCGGATCCGGGGATCCGACGGGCCGCGCGGCGCCGGGAGGCGTCAGTTGATCCGGCAGACGGAGTTGATGTCGCAGCCCTCGAACCCGGTCTGGACGTAGTACGCGTCGTTGTCCAGGAGCCTGATCTCCGAGGTGAACCGTCCGAGGTCACCGCCGGCGTCCGTGTTCTGCTGGGCCGGAACGGCGGCCCGGCCGCAGACCTCCTTCCAGGACGGGTACGGATGGCGCCCGTCGAGCTGGAGCAGCCAGGTGCCGTCCGCCTGCTTGTCGGCGTACATCTGGACGCAGAACTTGCCCGACGTCAGCGTCATGCCGCCGCTCTCACGGGACTTGGCGAAGGGGTACTCGTCGCAGCTGGTGCCGTCCGCGTTCGGGTGCGGGTCCCACTCCGCGACCGCGAGCATGCACATCTTGTCCCGGTTCTCCTTCGCCTTCGCGTCGTCGGCGAGCCGGTGCAGCGGCTTGTCGTACTTCTCGCTGCCCGGGTGGGAGGCCATCTTCTCCATGAGAACCCAGTAGTAGGACGCGGCCGCCGGGTACTTCTTGGTGTTCATCATCAGCGTGGGCGTGAAGTGCGGGAACACACAGCCCGAGTTGCCGCCCACCTCGTTGTCGCAGCGGATCTTGAACGCGTTGTTGTTCCACTTCGGCACGGCCTGGACGGCCGACTGCGGAGTGGACCAGGCGGTCTCCCACGTGAGGTCGAGGACCGACCGGCCGCCCGCCACCTTGTTCCAGGTGTACGTGTTCGTGCGCGTGGCGACGTGGGTGTCACCCGTCGTCCACGTCGTGCTGCCGACCCAGGGTCCGTAGCTCTCGGTGCAGCTCGTGGTCGACCAGCACTCCTCGAGGAACGAGGTCAGGGTCGTGGAGGTGATGCCGGTCATGGCGACCAGGGAGAGTTCGGTCCACGTCGTGAACACGTTCGTCTTGGGGTTGAGGTTGATCTCCTGGATCACCTTCATCGTGGCGTTGCCGATGGGCACGCCGTCCTTGGTGGCCGTGAGCGGCAGCAGACCGCGCAGACAGCCCTCGGTCCTGGTGAACATGGCGGAGCCGTTGACGTTCTTGCACCAGCCGCCCGTGGCGGCGACGCCGGTGGCCGTCGCGGTTCCGGTCGCGGTGCCGGTCGTGGTCCCCGCCGTGGCTCCGGTCGCGCGCGAGGACGGGTCGGGTGCGACCGGGCCGTGGAGCGGGCGGTACGAGGAGCACAGGGTGACCTTGTCGAGGCCGGTGGCACAGCCGGCGCCCGCGCCCGAGGTCGAGCCGGTCGAGCCGGTCGGACCGGCCAGGGTGGTGGACGTCAGGGACGGGACCGTGGGCGCGTCCTTCGGGTGCTGGGCGGCCACGAAGTCGATGTCCGGTGCGAGTGGGTTCGCCTCGGGGAAGCGGACCTCGTTGAGGTCGTCGTAGTCGCCGGGGACGAAGGCGACCGCGTCCCACGCGATGTCCTTGTCGCCGTTGCCGTCGCTGGTGAAGTTGGAGAGGCTCACCTCGGGGAGCGTGTCGTTGAACCGGAACGCGCCGAGCTCGACCCACTTGTTCGACTGGTTGTCGGCCTGGGAGATCGTCCGGGTCTCGACCCCGAAGGCCGTCGTGATCCTGTAGTCGGCGATCTTGGTCTGCGCCCCGTGGTCGGGGATGTGCACGAAGACCTTGGCCTGCCCGGTGTCGCCGACCGGCCGGTTCAGCTTCCACACCCCGTTGACGTACAGCCGGTGGCCGTAGTCCGGATCCGGCTTGCGGGTGTGCGTGAACCAGAAGTGGTTCCCGTACGCCGCCCCGATCTGGTGCGTGTCCATCTTGCCCGGATAGGTGCCGTCGGCCCAGACGTAGTAGTTCAGGGTGAACGTTCCGTCCGACCGCACCGCACCGCAGCTGCGCGCGTCCGAGCCCGCCGGGACGACCCCGTTCGCCACGTCGTCGACGATCAGGGCGTTGGCCGGCAGGCCGCTGGAGCACCGCGGCGGGTAGGAGTTGGCGTCGGGCTGCTCCGGGTACGTGGTGTTGAACCGGTGGACCTGGTTGCCGCACTGGGCCCCGGAACCGCAGTTCTTCCAGGTGACCGGCTTGTTCCACCAGCAGTGCAGCCAGTGCGGGTTGGTGTCCTTGTTGCCGGAGTCGAGGGTGCAGGCGCCCTTGCCCTGGTCGTTGGAGTCGCCGTCGGCGATCTTCGACGGGTCGCAGGAGTTGGACGCGTCGCAGAACAGGTTGAGCGGCGGCTTGGCGCGGGTGCGGTCGAGCGTCGTGTTCCACCACGCCGGGCGGTAGCCGGCCTGCATGTCACCGGGGGCGAACATGGCGGTGAGGGGCCGCGCGGCCCAGCCGATGACCTTCTCCTCGTACGGCCAGTCCTGCGGGTGCGCGGCGTCGGCGTAGTTGTCGCCGCCCATGGCGTTCTCCAGGAACGGCAGCCGGTTGGCCTTCCACAGCGGGTTCGCCGGGTTGTTGGTCCAGCCCACGCCCCAGTGGCCGGCGGAGTCGGCCGAGGACTGCGGGTAGAAGCCGGAGTTGTACGCCCACAGGGCGAAGAACCAGTTCTCGATCCACTTGGGGTGGCCGTCGTTGACCTTCATCCCCGCGCTGTAGGTCTGGTTCCACTTCTCCGACAGGATCTGCGCGCCGGCCGCGATGTTCGCGGTGTAGTCCAGCGCGATGGCCTCCTGCTGGAGGACCGACTTGGTGGGCTGGCCGTGGCCGGGCAGCCGCATGCCGTCGGTGGCCTGCGTGATGCCGTAGCCGCAGTCGGCGTCCGCCCAGTTGATAAGCCACGGGTCGACCTGGGTGCCGTTCGGGTCGTAGTCGACGCCGTAGTAGTTGCCGATCAGGCTGTTGGAGGTGGTGCCGGGGACCGCGTAGCGGGTGGCCTGCCACATGTTGGACTCCTGGGCGGTGACGCCGAGGAGGATCTGCGAGGGGATGTGCCAGCGGTCGTTGGTGCCGTCCTCGGTGTCGAGCTTCCCGTTGGGGTCACCCGCGAGGACGATCGGCGGGAACAGGCCCTGCGGCTGGTATCCGCCCGTGCCGGTGTTCTTCCAGTTCGGGTTCCGGTAGAAGTCCAGCCGGCCGACGACCGCCTGGTCCACGGCCCACTCGACCTGGCGCGGGGTCGGCTGGAACGCCTGCTTCTTCACGTCGTTGCGGGGCACGGCGCAGGTGCGCTCGCTCTCGCCCTCGCTCGGGTCGGTCGGCGAGCCCGGGGGGAGTTCGGCCGCCGCCGTCCGCGCCCCCGTCCGCACCCCCGTCCGCGCGGACGTCCGCGGCGCCGTGGGTGCGGCGCCCGTGGACGCCTTCCGGGGCCGGGGGAGTGCCGGGGAGGTCGTACGGCCCTGTTCCGCCGCCTGGCGGCCGCCGATGCGGTCCTTGCCGGGCACGGCGTCCAGGGTGACGGTGCTCCCGGTGTCGAGGAGGCGCAGGGTGGTCCGCGCGGTGCGCTCGGTCAGCGCCTCCTCGGGGCGGATCCGGGTGTCCTTGCCGTCCGCCCAGGCGGTGGTGACCGCCGCCCGGCCGTGGCTGGAGAGCAGCGCCCCCTTGGCCAGGCCGCCCGGGTTCCGCACCCGCCCGGGCAGCGCGCCCCCTGCGCTGGTGGCCGTGCCGGTGACGTAGACCGTGCCGTCGGCGGAGGACGCCAGATCCCAGGCGGTCAGTGACCCGGAGGCCACGGTGACGGGCCGGGCGCCGCCGCGGCGCAGCTGCTCGGCGCCCAGGTGCCGGGCGTGACTCGTGAGCGCGCTGTCCGGCGCCTTGGCGTCGGTGGTCGCGGCGCGGTCGATGTAGGTGAGCCCGCCCTCGGCGTCCACGGTCAGCTGGAAGGGGACCGACCGGGTGCGGGTGATCTCCCCGAGCTTCCCGCCGGGGCCTGCGGTGACGAGCCGGTTGCCGTGGGCGGCGACGACGCCGCTCTTCGTCGGCACGGCGGAGGTGACCTGGCCGGGGTACGTGACCGGCGCGCCGGCCTGCCCCGTCACGGCGTCCACGGTGCGCAGCCGGGTCTGCTGGGCGGTGTCGGCCTCGTACGAGAGCTGGGTGAAGACGGCCTGCTCGCCGACGCCGCAGCCGGGGTTGAAGTACGCCAGCGAGGCCTGGAACGGCAGCTTGGTGACCTTGCCGGTGGTCAGGTCCACGATCGCGGTGAACGCGCCGCGGGCCATCAGCTCGGGCTTGTTGGTGAACGTGCGCGGCGCGTATGCGACGGCCGCCCGCTTGCCGGACGCCGTCAGACAGGCGTTGCCGATCCAGGTGTCGGTGTCGAAGCCGGGCTCGGAGAGGGTCGCGGCCGTCTTCCAGGCGTAGCCCGCGCGCTCCTCGGCGACCAGGAGGTGGAACCCGGTGCCGTCGCCGGACGTGGTGAAGGCGGTGTCGGTGGACGCGGCGAAGCCGTCGCCGAGGACGGCGGCGCGGTCCCCGGCGGGTACGGCGGACGGCCGGCGGACGTTCTCGGTGTCGGGGGCCTGCCACTGGGCGGCGCTCCGCGGCGGTGGCGCCGGTTCGGCCGCGCGGGCGGGCAGGGTCAGCGGCACGGCGAGCGCCGTCACCACGGCCACGGTGACGGGCGCCGAAAGCCGCCTCGGTATGTGTCTCACGTGTCTCCCTGATCGGTGCTGCCAAGGCGCCGGCCGGCGGGTGGGAAGGGCCCGTGAGAGGCCGTTCCCCGCGCGCCGCGGCGCTGGTCGCGCGCATCCTGGCACGTGAAGTCCGGTGACCGCGCCAGTATTTGACGCAAAGTCAATTGGGTGTGACGTCGTTTCGGGCCACCCGCCACCGAGGGGTGCCGGCCGCCCCGCGCGCGCTGCCCGCCTCCCACGGGGGACGCGCGGGACCGGGGCGGCGGGGGACACCGTCGAAAAGTGGCCGGTGGGAGCAGGGGGGAGATGGCTGGAAAGCACACCGGGCGTGCGGTGGAGGGAGCGGAAGGGCCGACCGTGGCACGCGCCGCGTCCGGGCGTTACGGTGCGCCCCATGACGCACAGCCCGCCCCCGCCCCCCGACGGACCCGCAGGAGCGGAGCCCGTACGGAGGGACGGATCCCGGGCGGTGCGCCGGGCACCGGCTACCGCGCCGGAGCTCGGGAGCCGCCGGGACACCCGGCGTGACGCCCTCTTCGAGGCGCTCCTCGACGGCCGCGCCGAGGACCCCGCCGTCGTCGCCGCGGCGGCCGCCGCGCTCGGAGTGCCCGCGCGGGACCGGTACGTCGTCGTGGTCGCCGCGCAGGACCCCGCCGCCCCGCCCGACCCGGCGCCCGCGCTGGAGGCCCGGGGCCTCTGGTCCTACTGGAGCTCCCGCCCGGGCCGGCACGTCGGCCTGGTCCGGCTGCCCCACCGCGAGGCACCCCTGCCCGGCGCGGTGCCGGGCGGCGCTTCCGTCGGCGTCACCTCGTCCCTGCCCGAGGCGGGGCCCGGTGGGGCACCCGTCGGTCGCGCCGCGGCCTCGCACGGTGCGACGCCCGGTCACGCCTCAGCCTGCGGCGCCCCGGCCTCGCCCGGCGCCGCGCCCGCCGGCGTGTCCGACGCCGGTGTGCGCGGACTCCTCGCGGTGCTGCGCGAGTGGACCGGGGCGACCGTCGGCGTCTCCCCCGCGTTCGCGCGGCTCTCCCGGGCCGGGCGCGCGCTGCGGCTCGCCGAGGAGGCCCTCCGTACCCTCCCCGCGGGCAGCGGCGGGGCCGCCGCCTTCGACGACCGGCTCGCCGAGGTGCTGCTGAGCGGGCGCGGCGACGTCGCCGAGCGGATCGTCACCGTCCACCTCGGGCCCGTCCTCGCCGCGGGCGCCGAGCGGACCACGCTGCTCACCACCCTCCGCGTCTGGCTCGACCAGGGCTGCTCGGCCTCCCGGGCCGCCGAGCGCCTCTACTGCCACCGCAACACCGTCCTCAACCGCGTCGGTCGTGTGGCCGAGCTCACCGGCCGCTCCCCGGAGTCCGGCGAGGCCCGCCTCGGCTGGGCACTGGCCCTGCGGGCCCTGCCGTACACCGGGCTCGCCGACGGTCCCGCCCCGGCCGCCGGGGACCGCGCCGCCGACGGAACGTAGGCTGGCGGGATGCAGGAGCAGTACCGCACCCTCGCCCGCGAAGGCGTGCACGAGACCGAGATCAACCGCTCGCGCTTCCTCTGCGCGCTCGCGCCCGTCGCCGACGAGCGGGAGGCCCAGGAGTTCGTGGCCCGCGTCCGCCGGGAGCACCCGACCGCCACGCACAACTGCTTCGCGTACGTCGTCGGCGCCGACGCCTCCGTGCAGAAAGCGAGCGACGACGGGGAGCCGGGCGGCACCGCGGGCGTCCCGATGCTCCAGATGCTGCTGCGCCGCGAGATGCGGTACGTCGCGGCCGTCGTGACCCGCTACTACGGCGGTGTGAAGCTCGGCGCGGGCGGGCTCATCCGGGCGTACGGGGGCGTGGTCGGCGAGGCCCTCGACGAGCTCGGCACCGTGACCCGGCAGCGCTTCCGGCTCGCCACCGTCACCGTCGACCACCAGCGCGCGGGCAAGCTCGAGAACGACCTGCGGGCCACCGGCCGCGCCGTCCGGGACGTGCGGTACGCCGACGCCGTCACCCTGGAGATCGGGCTGCCCGACGCGGACGTGCCCGCCTTCGAGGCCTGGCTCGCCGACGCGACGGCGGGGACGGCGGGCTTCGAGCTCGGCGGCGAGGCGTACGGCGAGGCCTGACCCGCCCCGCTCCCGCCGCGCCCCCACCCGCTCCGGATCGCCCCGCCCCGCTCCCGCCGCCGCCCCGTCATCATCGGCGCGGCCCCCGGCCCCCGCCCCCGACCCCCGTACGTCCGGCCGAGCGGCCACGACCACACCCCCGCTCGGGTTAGCGTGGAGCCGGCACACGACGGGGCACACGAGGACGAGCGGGACAAGGGGCGGACGCGCATGCGGGGTGGGACGGCGACGTGAGGTTCCTGCACACCTCGGACTGGCACCTGGGCCGGTCCTTCCACCGCGTCGGCCTGCTCGACGCCCAGGCCGCCTTCCTCGACCACCTCGTGGCCACCGTCCACGCGCGCGAGGTCGACGCCGTCCTCGTCGCCGGGGACGTCTACGACCGCGCCGTGCCGCCGCTGCCCGCCGTCGCCCTCTTCGACACCGCCCTCCAGCGGCTCGCCGAGGCGGGCGTGCCGACCGTCATGATCTCCGGCAACCACGACTCGGGCCGCCGCCTCGGCGTCGGAGCCCGCCTCATCGAGAAGGCCGGCGTCCACCTCCGTACCGACCCGGCGGGCATCGGCACCCCCGTCGTCCTCGCCGACGCCCACGGCGACGTCGCCCTCTACGGCCTGCCCTACCTCGAACCCGCGCTCGTCCGCGCCGAGCTCGGCGCGGAGAGGGCCGGGCACGAGGCCGTCCTGACCGCCGCCATGGACCGGGTCCGCGCCGACCTCGCGGGACGGCCCGCCGGCACCCGCTCCGTCGTCCTCGCGCACGCCTTCGTCGCGGGCGGCGAGGCCAGCGACAGCGAGCGCGACATCACGGTCGGCGGCGTCAGCGCCGTCCCCGCCGGCGTCTTCGACGGCGTCGACTACGTCGCCCTCGGCCACCTCCACGGCAGCCAGGCGCTCACCCCGCGCGTGCGCTACTCCGGCTCCCCGCTCGCCTACTCCTTCTCCGAGGCCGACCACCGCAAGACGATGTGGCTGATCGACCTCGGCGCCGACGGCGCGATCACCGCGGCCGAACGCGTCGACTGCCCCGTCCCGCGCCCCCTCGCCCGCCTCCGCGGCAGGCTCGACGCGCTCCTCGACGACCCGGCGCTCGCGCCCCACGAGGACTCCTGGGTCGAGGCCACGCTCACCGACCCCGTACGGCCCGGCGAACCGATGGCCCGGCTCGCCGCCCGCTTCCCGCACACCCTCAGCCTCGTGTTCGACCCCGAGCGGAGCCCGGACGACCCGCCGGCCTCCTACGCCCAGCGGCTCAAGGACCGCACCGACCAGCAGATCGCGGAGGACTTCGTGGCCCATGTGCGCGGCGGTGCCGGTCTCGACGGGGAGGAGCGCGCGGTCCTGTACGGCGCGTTCGACGACGTACGGGTCGACGCGGCCGGGCGCGAGGTGGAGCGGTGAGGCTGCACCGCCTGGAGATCACCGCGTTCGGGCCGTTCGGCGGCACGCAGACGATCGACTTCGACGCCCTCTCCTCGGCCGGGCTCTTCCTCCTCCACGGCCCCACCGGCGCGGGCAAGACCTCCGTCCTCGACGCCGTCTGCTTCGCCCTGTACGGCAGCGTGCCCGGCGCCCGCCAGACCCCCGGCGGCTCCCTGCGCAGCGACCACGCGCCCGTCGGCACCCCCACCGAGGTCCTCCTCGAACTGACCGTGGGGGAGCGGCGCCTGGAGATCACCCGCCGCCCCGCCCAGCAGCGGCCCAAGAAGCGCGGCGACGGCTTCACCACGGAAAAGGCGCAGACCTGGCTCCGCGAGCGCGACCCCGCCACCGGCGACTGGAAGGGCCTCAGCCGCTCCCACCAGGAGATCGGCGAGGAGATCGGCCAGCTCCTCGGCATGAGCCGCGACCAGTTCTGCCAGGTCGTGCTCCTCCCGCAGGGCGACTTCGCCCGCTTCCTGCGCGCCGACGCCGAGGCCCGCGGCAAGCTCCTCGGCCGGCTCTTCGACACCCGCCGCTTCGCCGCCGTCGAGGACCGGCTCGCCGAACTCCGCCTCGCCGCCCAGCGGCAGGTCGAGAGCGGCGACGAACGGCTCCTCGCCCTCGCCCACCGCATGGCCCAGGCCGCCGGCGGCCTCGCCGTCGCCCGGACGCCCGTGGAGGGCAAGCCCGGCGACCCCGGGCTCGCCGACGCCGTCCTGACCTGGGCGGCCGTCGCCCGCACCGAGGCCCGCGAAGCCCTCGACATCGCCGCCGTGCGCCTCACCGCCGCCGAGCGCGCGCAGGCGGCCGCCCGGGCCGCCCTCGACGCGGAGAAGGACCTCGCCGCCCGCCAGGCCCGGCACGCCGAGGCCGTGCGCCGCCGCGACGCCCTCGCCGCGCGGGCGCCCGAACGCGACCGCGCCCAACAGGCCCTCGACCGCTCCCTCAAGGCCGAGCGGGTGGCCCCGGCCCTCGGCTTCCGCCGCGACGCCGAACGCGAGCACGCCGCCGCCCACGGCGCCCGCGAGCGGGCCCGCACCGCCCTGCCCGCCCGGCTCGCCGATGCCGGGGCCGAGCAGCTCTCCACCCTCGAACGACGGCTGCGCGAGGAGCTCGGCGGCCTCGACTCCGCCCGCCGCGCCGAGCGCCGCGCCGCCGAGATCGCCGAGGAACGGGCCGCCCTCGCCCGGGAGGCGCGCGACGACGAGTACGCGCTGCGCGACGCGGCCGACTGGCTCGCCGACTGGGAGCCGCGGCGCACCGCGCTCACCGCGCGCGTGGAGGCCGCCCAGGACGCCGCCGCCCGCGCCGAGAACCTCGCGGGCCGCCTGGAGCCCGCCCGCCGCAGGCTCGCCGCCGCCCGCCGCCGCGACGCCCTCGCCGAGGACGCCCGCCGCGCAGAGGAGACCCTCGCCACCGCCCGCGAGCGCCGGAACGCCGCCCACGAGAACTGGCTCGACGTCAAGTCCCGTCGGCTCCAGGGCATCGCCGCCGAACTCGCCGCCACCCTCACCGACGGCGCCCCCTGCCAGGTCTGCGGCTCGGCCGACCACCCGGCTCCGGCCCGCACCGGCGCCGGACACGTCGACAGGGCGACGGAGGAGGCCGCCTACGCCGCCTACACGCGCGCCGAGGAGACCCGCACCACCGCCGAACGCGACCTCGCCGTCACCCGCGAGTCCTGGTCCGCGGCCCGCACGGACGTCCTCCCGGACCCGGCCGCGGGCGGCGGCCCCGTCACCGACGGCCCGGAGGGCGCGGGCCCCGAGCCGACCGTCGAGGAACTCGCCCGCGAGGTCGAGGAGTTGACCCGGCAGCACGCCGAGGCCCACGCGCTCGCCGCCCAGACGCACTCCGCCCGCGAGGCCCTCGCCCGCGCCGGACGGGAGTACGAGGAGCGGGTCGCCGCCCAGCGGGAGGCGGAGCGACGGGTCGCCGCCCGCACCTCCCGGCGGGAGGCCCTGGAACGCGAGCAGGCCACGCTCGACGAGGAACTGGCCCGCGGCCGCGGCGAGTTCGCCAGCGTCGCCGAGCACGCCACCCGACTGGAGGGGCGCATCGCCACGCTCGTCGACGCCGCCGCGACCGTACGGGACGCCGAACTCGCCGCCCAGCGCCTCAAGGAGGCCGACGACCGGCTCGCCGACGCCGCCTACCGCGCCGGCTTCACCACGCCCGAGGAGGCCGCCGCCGCGCTGCTCGGCGAGGCCGAACACCGGGCGCACCAGCGGTCCGTGGACGCCTGGCAGGCGGAGGCCGCCGCCGTCGACGACCGGCTCGCCGACGCCGAGACCCGCGCCGCCGCCGCGCTGCCGCCCGCCGACCCCGCCACCGCCGAGGCCGTCCACACGGCCGCCGAACGCGCCCTGAGGGACGCCGCCTCGGCCCTGGCCGCGGCCCGCGAGCGGGTCACCGGCCTCGCCGGCCTCTCCCGGCAGGCCGCCGCCGAGGCCCACCGCCTCGGCCCGCTGCGCCGCGAGCACGACCGGGTGGCCCGCCTGGCCACGCTCACCGCCGGCACGTCCACCGAGAACGAGCGGCGGATGCGCCTGGAGTCGTACGTCCTGGCCGCCCGGCTCGAACAGGTCGCCGCCGCCGCGACCGCCCGGCTCCAGCGGATGTCCTCCGGCCGCTACACCCTCGTCCACTCCGACGTACGGAGCGGCGGCAAGCGGGCCGGACTCGGACTGCACGTCGTCGACGCCTGGACCGGCAACGAACGCGACACCGCCACCCTCTCCGGCGGCGAGACCTTCTTCGCCTCCCTGGCGCTCGCCCTCGGCCTCGCCGACGTCGTCACCGACGAGGCGGGTGGGGTCCGGCTCGACACCCTCTTCATCGACGAGGGTTTCGGCAGCCTCGACGACCAGACCCTCGACGAGGTCCTCGACGTCCTCGACTCGCTGCGCGAACGCGACCGCAGCGTCGGCATCGTCAGCCACGTCGCCGACCTGCGCCGCCGCGTCCCCGCCCAGCTGGAGGTCGTCAAGGCGCGCCACGGTTCGGCCGTCCGGCTCCGCGGCGGCGACGATCCCGGCGGCGCGGACGACCTCAGCGGCTGATCGAGCGGCGGGGGAGCGGCGAGGAGTAGACGACGCTCGTCGTCACCGAGCCGAGGCCGGCGATCCTCCCCGAGACCTCCTCCAGGTGCTTCATCGACCGGGCGGAGACCTTCAGCACGAAACAGTCGTCGCCCGTGACGTGGTGTGCCTCCAGGACCTCGGGCGTGGCGGCGATGAGGTCGTGGAACGGCTTGTAGTTGCCGTGCGGGTAGCGGAGTCGCACGAACGCGAGGATGGGCAGCCCGAGGCGCTCCGGGTCCACGACCGCCGTGTAGCCGGAGATCACCCCGGCCTCCTCCAGGCGCCGCACCCGCTCGGTCACGGCGGACGGGGACATCGACACGGCCCGGGCCAGCTCGGCGAAGGAGGCCCGGCCCTGCGCCTGGAGCTCGGCGAGGATGCGCCAGTCGGTGGCGTCGGGAACGTACTCGGTCATGGAGGAAGGCAACACGGGAATCCCCGGCGGATCAAGAGGTCCGCCGGGGATTCCCGCCCCCTGAGACGCCTTCGCCCGTGGGCCGGCCCCTCGTTCCGGGTCAGAGCCGGGAGATCTCCTCCACCAGGTCGTCCAGGCCCAGCGGGCCCTGCGAGAGCGCCGCCATGTGCCACGCCTTCGCGTCGAAGGCCTCGCCGTGCGCCGCCCGCGCGTTCTCGCGGCCGAGCAGCCACGCCCGCTCGCCCAGCTTGTAGCCGATCGCCTGCCCCGGCATCGACAGGTAGCGGGTCATCTCGCTCTCCACGAACGACGGCGGACGGCTGCTGTGCCGCTGGAAGAACTCCTGCGCCAGCTCCGGCGTCCACACCTCGCCCGGGTGGAACGGCGAGTCCGCCGGGATCTCCAGCTCCAGGTGCATGCCGATGTCGACGATGACCCGGCAGGCCCGCATCATCTGGCCGTCCAGATAACCGAGGCGCCGTTCGGCGTCCGGCAGGAAGCCCAGCTCGTCCATCAGCCGCTCGGCGTAGAGCGCCCAGCCCTCCGCGTTCGCGCTGACCCCGCCGATCGTCGCCTGGTAGCGGGAGAGCCGGTCGGCGACGTGCGCCCACTGCGCGATCTGGAGGTGGTGGCCGGGCACGCCCTCGTGGTACCAGGTCGACACCAGGTCGTACACCGGGAAGCGGGTCTGCCCGTCCACCGGCAGCCAGGTGCGCCCGGGACGCGAGAAGTCCTCCGAGGGGCCGGTGTAGTACGGCGCGGCGGCGCCGCCCGGCGGGGCGATCCGCGACTCCACCTTCCGTACCCGCTCCGCGAGTTCGAAGTGGGTGCCGTCGAGCGCCTCGATGGCCTCGTCCATCAGCTCCTGGAGCCAGACGCGGACCTCCTCCACGCCCTCGATGTGCGTGCCGTGCACGTCCAGGTGGGCCAGTGCCTCCCAGGGACCGGCGCCGGGCAGGATACGCGCGGCCTCGGTGCGCATCTCGCCGAGCAGCCGGTGGTACTCGGACCAGCCGTACGCGTACGCCTGGTCGAGGTCCAGGTCCGTGCCGTTGAAGAACCGCACCCAGCGGCGGTACCGCTCGCGGCCCACCGTGTTCGGGGCGTCCGCCACGGCCGGCGCGTACACCTCCCGCATCCAGTCGCGCAGCGCGGCCACGGCGTCGTTCGCCGTCCGACCCGCCTCGGCGAGCTCGGCGCGCAGCGCGGCCGGCAGCGTCTCGGGGCCCGCGCCGGCGAACTCCCGGAACCATCCGGGCCGTCCGTCCGCGCCCGCCCACTCGGTGAGCTGGGTGATGAAGGTGGCGGTGGGACGCGGCCCGCCGTACAGCTTGCGCTCGAGGCCGAGGGCGAGCGACGCGCGGTAGCCCTCAAGGGCGGCCGGGACGGCCCGCAGCCGCGCGGCGACCGCCGCCCAGTCCTCCTCGGTCTCGGTCGGCATCACGGTGAAGACCATCCGCACGCTGTGCGCGGGCGAGCGCATGTTGCTGACCGCGCAGAGCCCCTCGTCGGCGTCGTGCACGGCGAGTTCGGCCGTCAGCCGCTCCCTCAGCAGCCGGCCGCAGCGCCGCTCGGCGTCGTTCTCGGCACCGGGCCGTCGCTCGGCCTCGTCGAGGAGGACGAGCGTGCGGCGGGCGAGCTCGGCAACGGCTTCCCGGCCCGCGGGCGAGAAGTCGGGGAGGCGTCCGGCGCTCTCCCGGACTCCCAGGTACGTACCGGTGATCGGGTCGAGGGCGATGAGTGCGTCGACGTAGTTGTCGGCGACCTGACGGGGCAGCGGGCTGCTGGAGCTTTCTGGCATGGGGGTCATCCTGGGGCCTGTACCGGGCCCGCGTCACCCTCGCCCGTGATCAGTCGGCCGACATGGAAGGGCCGGAGGAGGGCGGCAGCAGCGGGCCGCACTCCCACTCCTGGAAGATCAGCCGGGTCTCGACCCGGGCCACCTCGCGGCGCGAGGTGAACTCGTCCAGCACGAGTCGCTGCAGGTCGGCGGGGTCCGACACGGCCACGTGCACCAGATAGTCGTCGGGTCCCGTGAGGTGGAACAGCGCCCGCGACTCCGGCAGCGCCCGGACGCGCTCGACGAACGGACCGATCAGTTCCCGTCGGTGGGGTCGGACCTGGACCAGGAGGAGGGCTTCGAGCCCCCGGCCGAGTTTGGCCGGATCCAGACGCAACTGGTGCCCGAGGATCACGCCCGTGCGCCGCAGCCGGGCCACTCGGTCCAGACACGTGGAGGGAGCCACCCCGACCTCGGCGGCGAGCTCACGGTAGGTGGTCCGGGCGTCGTTCTGCAGGAGGCGAAGAATGTGCAGATCGACCGCGTCCAGTACGACAGAATCGGCCATCGGGCGAACGTAGCACGGAGAATCCCCCCTACTTCCCGGTAAACGTTCACAGTGCGCCCATGGACGCCATGGACTACGACCCCTCGGCAACCCCGAGGGCGCTCGCCACCGAAGCCGTGCACGCCGGCCGCGAGGACCTCGCCGGGCTCGGACTGCATGCCCCGCCGCTCGACCTGTCCACCACCTACCCCTCGTACGACGCCCGGGCCGAGGCCGCCCGGATCGACGAGTTCGCGACCACCGGCGCCCGGCTCGACGGGCCGCCCGTCTACGCCCGGCTCGACAACCCGACCGTCGCCCGGTTCGAGGAGGCCCTGGCCCGCCTGGAGGGCACCGAGTCGGCCGTCGCCTTCGCCAGCGGCATGGCGGCGTTCAGCGCGGTGCTCCTCGCGCGGGCGAGCCAGGGGCTGCGGCACGTGGTCGCGGTCCGGCCGCTGTACGGCTGCAGCGACCACCTCCTCGACGCGGGGCTCCTCGGCACCGAGGTGACCTGGACCGACCCGGCCGGGGTCGCGGAGGCGATCCGGCCCGACACGGGGCTCGTCATGGTCGAGTCCCCGGCCAACCCGACGCTCGCCGAGGTCGGCATCCGGGCCCTCGCCCACTCCTGCGGCTCGGTCCCGCTGCTCGTCGACAACACCTTCGCGACCCCGGTGCTCCAGCGCCCGGTCGGGCAGGGCGCGCGGATCGTGCTGCACAGCGCGACCAAGTACCTGGGCGGGCACGGCGACGTCATGGGCGGGATCGTCGCCTGCGACGAGGAGTTCGCCCGTACCCTCCGCCAGATCCGCTTCGCCACCGGCGGCGTGCTGCACCCGTTCGCCGGCTACCTGCTGCTGCGCGGTCTCTCCACCCTCCCCGTACGGGTCAAGGCGGCGTCGGCGACGGCCGCCGAGCTGGTCAGGCGGCTCGCCACCGACCCGCGCATCGCCCGGGTGCACTACCCGAGCATCGGCGGCGCGATGGTCGCGTTCGAGGTGTACGGCGACCCGCACGACGTGATCTCCGGCGTCCGGCTGATCACACCCGCGGTGAGCCTCGGCAGCGTGGACACCCTCATCCAGCACCCGGCCTCCATCAGCCACCGGATCGTGGCCGAGGGCGACCGGCGCTCGGCGGGCGTCAGCGACCGCCTGCTGCGGATGTCGGTGGGCCTGGAGGACGTCGAGGACCTGTGGCGCGACCTGACCCAGGCGCTCAGCGCTCCGCCTGCCGCGGCTCCCGCCGCTCACGGGACGGCTCGGGACGCGTCCGATCGCTCCGGTGCTGCTCCGTCCGGAGCCGTTCCGCGGCCAGTCGGGCGGTGATGACCAGCGTGCCCTCCTCGATCTGGTAGTCGAGGGGCAGGTTCAGCGCCCGCATCGCGGCCACCATCCCGGTGTTGGAGGCCTGCGTCACGGCGTACACGCTCGCGCAGCCGGCCTCCTCGGCCATCGCCACGAGCCGGCCGAGGAGCTCCGAGCCGATGCCGCGCCGCTGCCAGTCGTCCTCGACGAGGAGGGCGACCTCCGTCTCGTCGCCGTCCCACAGCAGGTGGCCGAGGGCGACGAGACGGCCGGACGCGGTCTGCACGGCGAGCGTGCGCCCGAAGCGGGGGCTCAGCAGATGGTCCAGATAGCGGTCGGCGTCGCCGACCGGACCGTGGTAGCGCAGGCCGAGGGTGCGGGCGGAGCAGCGGTCGTGCATGGCGCGCGCCGCGGTCAGGTCGCGCTGGTCGGCGCGGCGGACGGTGATCTCGTTGCCCTCGGGGAGGGTGAGGACGTCCTGGCTGCGCGGGATGCGCGGGCCGAGGCGGGCGTCCAGCTCGACCAGCGCGCGGGCGCGGGCGAACTCGGTCGGGGTGAAGGGCAGATGGGGCCGCTCGATCACGAGCGTGCCACCGCTGGGGTCGCGCAGCCGCATGACCGTCTCTTCGAGAACGCCCTCGACCGGGGGGAGTTCGCCGGTCGGACGCCCGGTGAGGGAGACCGCGGGCACGGAGTGGAGCGTGCAGCGGCCGAGGAGCTGGCGCAGCGCGAGCGGCAGTTCGGCGGCGTCGAGCGCGGTACGGGTGGCGAGGCCGAGGACCCTGGTGGGGGTGTCCACCAGGTCGTGGGCGTCGGCGCGCTCGGTCCAGGTGTCGCGTCCGCCGGCCGCCGAGACCTCGCGGGCGAGGACCTTCGCGGGCAGGTCGGCGGGGGCGCGGAGCAGGAACTCGTCGACCGTGCCCTCGGTGAGGGGGTGGGTCTGGAGGGTGAGGATGTCCACGCCGAGGCCGGCGAGGACCGTGCACAGGGCGGCCAGGCTGCCCGGGGTGTCGCTGACGGTGGTCCGCATCCGCCACAGCGCGGTCGCGCCGGGAGCCCGCGGCTCCTGCCCCTGCTCGGGGCCCGGTTCCGTTCGGCCGTGGGCGGGGGCGTGGGCGTGGGCGCGGGCGGGGGCGGCCCGCCCGCCGGTATCACCGGCGGGCGGCGCATGGCTGTGCCTCCGTGCCCACCAGGTGTGGAACCCGGCGGTCGCGGCGAGGGCGATCGCCGAGAAGACCAGCAGGTAGGGGCCCTCGGGACCCTTGACGACGGTCTTGGCGATCGTGTCCGCCACGACCACGGCCGTGAACAGGGCGGCGAGTTCGATCAGGTCGTGCCGCCAGTGGTGCGGACGGCGGGCGCTCTTCGAAGAGGTGACATCGGTCATGGCTTCACTGTGACCCAGCGGTGTTGCGTGATCACGAACGCTTTGTGACTGACGGGTTAAGTGGCGATCTGGCGGCTTTCTGGCCGATTGTGACTGTTTACGTCGCGGTCTGATCGGCCCCCTGACGGAGTGCGTTCCGCAGCCGCCGGGCCTGCGTCACGAGCTGCGAGGACGCCCGCGCCGACCCCACCACGTCGAGCGCGGAGACCAGCGTCTCCGGCACCGCGCCCCCGGCGCCCGCCCGCTCCACGCAGTCCGCCGCGATCGCCAGTACCTCGCCGAGCCCGCGTACGGGCTTCGCCTCGGCCAGCGGCTCCGCGAGCGCCGCGGCGAGCACCGACCACGCCGTCGCGTACGCCCCCGAGGCCGCGACCGTCCGCACCGCGTCCGCCAGCCGGTTCGGCTTCACCGACCCCTCGGTGAGCAGCCACCCCAGCTCGGCGCCGAGCCCGGCCGCGTCGAGGACACCCCGGGAGGCGAGGACGAGCAGCGCGTCCACCGCCCGCAGCCGGTCGTCCGCGTCCCCGTTGCCCAGCCCCAGGGCCAGGGCCAGGGAGACGGCCCGGCCGCTCCGGCCCTCCGCCTCCGCCAGGCCCGTCAGCGCCTCGGTCCCCTCCCGGCCTCCCACGAGGACCCGCGCGAGCGACGGCACGACGGCGGCCGCCAGGACCTCCCGGTCGGCCGGCAGCACCGCGGCCCAGTGCTCGCCGCCGTGGACCCAGTGGTAGCAGCGGCGCGGCGTCGCCTGCAGCGCACCGGCCAGCCACTGGAACGCGGGCGGGAACTCCTTGCGCACCACGCCCCTGTCGGCGAACTCGACGACCACCCGCTGGAAGACCGACCAGCGTTCCGCGACCCGGTTCTCGTCCCTCGGCAGGAACCGCACGCGCGCCGTCAGGGGCTCGTCCGCGCGCAGCCAGGCGGCGAGCCGCCGCCCCGCCGCCGTGCCGAGAGCGACCGCGTCCTCGGCCGCCCGGGCGGCGGCCGGGTCGCTCCGCACCACCCGCAGCAGGGCCTGCGCCAGGTCGACCGGCGCGGGCTCGACCCCCGCGTCCCGGTACCCGCGCAGCCGCTCCACGAGGAGCGGCGGCTCGATGGTGCCGTTGGCCAGCGTCGGCGTCGCGAGCAGATACGGCAGCGCGTCCGTGCCGATCAGCGACCCGGCCTCCCACAGCCGCGCGTCCCCGACCCCGTTCAGCGCCTCGTGCAGACAGGACGTCGCCTCCGGCCCGCGCGCCGCTCGCGCCCCGGCCCGCGCCCGGTCCACCTCGCCGACCAGGACCGCGAGCACCGCGTGCAGCCCGTGGCTGTGGTGGGTGAAGTGGTGCGGCAGTCCCCAGGCCGTCCGCGGGAACGCCTCCCGCACCGCGGAGGCCAGCGCCTCCCGGTCCCGGTGCGCGTGCCGCACCAGACCGTCGAGCGCCCGCTCGAACCGCACCGGATCGTCGGACACGCCCTTCGCCAGCACCTCCTCCACCAGCGCCTCGACCGTCGACGCCGGGGGCTCGACCCGCCGGGGCTCCGGCACGGGCGGCAGGATCTCCTCGTACGGGAGCTCGTCGCCGGTCGACAGGTCGTCACCGAACAGCTCCGCGGCGGCCTTGCGGTGCATCGGGCTGAGCAGCGCGGCCCGCTCGGCGACCTCGCGCCGCACCGGCTCGTCCACGTCGTCCAGATGGCGGCCCACCAGCTTCAGCGCCCGCCCCTGGAGCTCGGTGTCCTCGTGCCCGAAGACCTCCGCCACGACGGGCAGCAGCTCGTCCGCCGCGCCCCCGTCCCGCGCCAGCGCCTTCCCGACCAGGACCAACTGCGCCCGCAGCAGCTTCTTCTCCGTGCGGAACAGCGCCGCGCTCGTCATCTCGGCCAGCGCGACGGTGGACAGCTCCCCGTCCGCCGCCAGCGCCCCCAGCGCCTCCTGGGCGTAGCCGGCGACGACCGACGGGGTGTCCGCCACCATCCCCACCAGGTCCGGGACGCGCTCCCGGAACTCCTCCCGGGTCGGCTCGACCAGGCGCAGCACCTCCATCGGGAACCGCAGGTCGTGGGCGCGGCCGCCCCGCAGCAGGCGCGCGAGCGCGACGTCGACCACCCGGGCCCGGTCGAGCAGCCCCTCCTCGACGAGCGCCGCGACCGCCCCGGGCCAGTGCCTCGGGGAGTCGTCGGGGACCGGGGCGGCCAGCTGCTCGGGGGTCTCCGCCATCGCCAGGGCGTGCAGCAGCAGGACCGGCGACTGCGGGTCCTCGCGCAGCCGGTCCAGGAGCGTGCGCCCGGCCTCACCCCTGCGGGGGGTGCGGCGCAGCGAGCCGCCCGTCTCCCGGGTCCACGCCAGGACGTAGCCGTCCGTCGCGGGCACCGGGGAGCCGGACCGCTCGGCCAGGCCCCGGATGACCCGGTAGAGGTCCACGGCCGCGGAGGGGCGGGCGGCGAGCCGGTTCGCCACGTCCGCCATCCACTCCGGGGTGCGCTCGCCGATCGCCCGGAGCACGAGGTCGCTGCCCTCCGAGCGCCAGGGCAGCAGATCGCGTCCGCCCAGCCACGTCGCCGCGGCCGCCGACCCCGTGTGACAGCCCGCGCCGGCGACGTGCAGCGCGCGCCGGACCCGGCCGGCCTCGTACGTGCGCGGCCCGTCCCAGGACCGCACCTCGGTGCGCAGCGCCTTCAGCCGCGAGACGGCCGCCTTCTGCCCGGCCGCGTCCAGCGGCTCCAGGAGCGCGGGCACCTCCGAGGCCTTCCCCGCGCGCACCGCCTCCATCAGTTCGTCGATCCCCATGGCCTGCTCCGTCCCCCGTGTTCCCGTCTCGTTCTCCCTGGTCCGCGCCCCGGACGCCGTCATCGGACGGCCCCGAGAACGCCGCCCGGAGCCGTGCCGCCGGGGGCGGCACCGGGCACGGGCCCCTCCGAGCAGGCGCCCCGCCGGACCATGCGCACCGCGAGCGCGTGCTTGCACGGCCCCCGGCGCCCCTGGTGCTCGGCCCACCACGCGCAGGTGCAGCTCAGGACCCCGTCCGCCGCCCGCACCCGGTACCGCCGCTCGCCCGAGACCACCGTCGCGAGGTCCCCGTCGAGCGCCACCGCGCCCTCCGCGACCAGCCCCCGGGCGGCCACGAGCCGCGGGTTGTGGCGCTCGGCGCGATCCGCGTCGTACGGCAGCTCCCGGTGGAAGTAGGCCGCGTCCGCCACGTCGTACCCCACCCGGCCCGCCGTCCCGAGCCGGGTCAGCGCCGCCCGAACCCGCTCGACCGGAAGCCCGGCCCGCGTCGCAAGGTCACCCGGGTCGATCCTCGGCTCCCAGGCCAGCAGGACCGCGACCAGCTCCGCGTCTCCCGCCGCCTCCTCCGTGGCGAGCGCCTCCAGGACCCCGCCCTCGCCCGAGAACCCCCGCGCCGGGTCGGGCGACAGCGTCAGCGTGAGCCGCATCCCCGGCAGCGTCACCTCCCAGGCGCTCGACGCCGCGACGCCGTCCGGCACCGGCCCGTACACCCGCAGCCCCGTCGCGTACCGCAGCACGCGCTCCAGGGCCGCCAGCCGGTCCGGCCCCGGCAGACAGACCGCGCCGGGACCCGGCCGGGTCGTCGGCCGCAGCGTCCGGCCCGACTGCACGACCCAGAGCGGCCCCCGTCCCCGCGCCCGCGACCGCGGCAGCGACCGCAGGAACGCGACCGCCTCCGCCCCCGTCAGCTCCGCCCGCAGGTCGAAGCGCGCCGACGCCACCTGGGCCTCGGCGAAGCCCCGCAGCCAGCGGTCCGGCAGCGGTACCTTCTTCTCCACGACCGCCCCGGCGAGCGTCGCCACCGCCAGCTCGTCGGGCCCCACCCGCAGATGCAGCGGATCGTCCCCCGTGATCCGCGAAAGCGCCTGCCGCAGCGGGTCGTTGACGTCCACGTTCGTGGTGCCGTGCCCCGTCTCCGCGCCGCCGAGGCCCTCGTCGAGCACGTCAAGGCGTGCGTACACCCCACCGCAGCCGGAGAACGACTCGAACCGCAGCCGGTCCCCGTTCCCCGTCACCACGGGGTCCAGCGAACCGGGCCGTATCCGCTGGTGGTACCGGGCGGCCGCGACGTCGGCGACGGCGAGCAGGCCGCGCGCGGCGACCTGCGGCGCGGCCAGGAAACCCGAGAAGAAACGGGGATGGGCCTCGGCCCCGCGCGGGGTGAGGCCGCCCGCCGTCTCCAGCCCGAGCAGCCGGCCGGAGCCCGTGGACTCCAGGGCGGAAGGGCGTGCGTAGGCGAGCGCCTGTACGGATCGCGTCATGGAGAAAACGGTAGGACCCGCCACTGACAATCGCCCCGCGCCCGCCCCCCGGGGCCGGCCGCGGCACCCCGCCGCCGGTCGGCGCGGGCGACCCGCGGCCCCCGGTCGGCGGCGTCGCGTCACTGCCCGACGCGCCCCGGCTGGAGCACCTTGCTGAACAGCACCGTGCCGCCCTCGGCGCGCAGCCGCACCGTCAACTCGCCGCTGGAACCGTCGATGTCGACCTCGCCGAAGTACTGCGGGCTCTCCATCGGCGACACGTTCGCCCGCTCCGGCGCCCGCACGAACACCCGCTCCGGCCCGAAGGTCGCGTCCAGCCGGTTCGCCGGGAACCCGCCCGCCGCGAGCGGCCCCGACACGAACTCCCAGAACGGCGCGAAGTCCTGGAAGGCCGCCCGCTCGGGCGCGTAGTGCTGCGCCGACGTGTAGTGGACGTCCGCCGTGAGCCAGAGCGTGCCCGTGATCCGCCGGTGCTTGACGAACCGCAGCAGCTCCGCGATCTGCAGCTCCCGGCCGAGCGGCGCGCCCGGGTCGCCCTGCGCCACCGCCTCGAAGTCCGTCGCGCCGTCCGGCACCACGAGCCCCAGCGGCATGTCCGCCGCCAGCACCTTCCACACCGCCCGGGACCGGGACAGCTCCCGCTTCAGCCAGACCAGCTGCTCCGCGCCGAGGATGCCGACGGTGTCGTCGGCCTGCCGGCCGGGGGAGTTGGCGTTCCGGTACGAGCGCATGTCCAGGACGAACACGTCGAGCAGCGGCCCGTACCGCACCACCCGGTGCATCCGTCCCTCGCCACCGCGCGCGTGGAGGGTGCCCGGGAAGTACTCGCCGAAGGCGCGCGCCGCCCGCGCGGCGAGGACGTCGACGTCCTTCTCCCCGTACCGCGCGTCGTCCAGGATCTGCCCCGGGTACCAGTTGTTGCGCACCTCGTGGTCGTCCCACTGCACCACCGTCGGCACCTGGGCGTTGAAGGCGCGGACGTTGTGGTCGAGGAGGTTGTAGCGGAAGTTGCCCCGGTACTCGTCGAGGGTCTCCGCGACCTTCGCCTTCTCGGGGGTCATGACGTTCCGCCAGACCCGCCCGTCGGGCAGCGTCACGCTGGGCCGAAGCGGCCCGTCCGCGTAGATCGTGTCGCCGCTGCACAGGAAGAAGTCCGGGTCGAGTCGGCGCATCTCCTCGTACGCCCGGAAGCCGCCGACGTCCGGGTTGATGCCCCAGCCCTGCCCCGCGATGTCGCCCGACCACAGGAACCGCACCCCGTCCCGGCGCCGCTCCGGCACCGTGCGGAACGTGCCCACGACCGGCTCGCCCGTCCGGCGCGGGTCGTCCGGGTCGGCCAGCAGCACCCGGTAGTGGATCTGCTCACCCGCCGGCAGACCGCGCAGGGCGGTGGTCCCGGTGAAGTCCGTGCCCGCGCCGAGCAGGGGCCCGTGGTGCCGCCGCACGTGCCGGAACGACTCCGTCGCCGAGGTCTCGACGACCATGCGGGCGGGCCGGTCCGAGCGGACCCACACCAGACCGGAGTGCGCCGTGACGTCGCCCGTCTGCACGCCGCAGCCGGCGCCGGGGCGGCCGGACAGTGCGAACGCGGGCGCGGCGAGCCCGGCCGCCCCGCCCAGGCCCAGCGCCGCCGAAGCGGCGAGCGAGCCGCGCAGCACGCTGCGCCGCGCGGGCGAGAAATACGCCGAGGGCGAGGCGGGCGAGGCGGGCGAGGCGGGCGACGCAGACGAGGCAGGCGCGCCGGGCAGGGCGGCCGAGGCGGGTGTGACGGCTGGGGTCTCGGACGGGCCGGTCACGGGCGGGTTCACAGGAGCCTCCAAGGTCGCTTCCCGGCACGGTCGTTCGTGCCGCCCCCTGCCTAACGGCCGGGGGCGGCGCCCGTGCGAACCCCGCGTGAACAGATCACCCCTCCGGCGTCCCGCCGCGCCCCAGCGCCTCCGCCACCCGGGCGATCCCGCTCCTGATCACCGTCGGCGACAGGTGCGCGTACCCGATCACGAGCCGTACGTCCCCGTCGTCGGGCCGCTCCGTCCCGTACTCCTCCAGCGGCCGCAGGGCCACGCCCGCCCCCGCCGCCCGCTCCAGGAACCGCGCCGGAGGGCCGAAAGCCCGCGGCACGCGCGCGATGACGTGCAGCCCCGCCGCGATGCCGGAGACCCGGGTCCCCGGGAGGAACGCGTCGAGGGCCCCGAGCAGCGCGTCCCGCCGTTCCCGGTAGGCCCGCTGACAGCGCCTCAGCTGCCGGTCGTAACCGCCGCTCGTCACCAGCTCCGCCAGGACGGCCTGGTCGAGCACGGGATTGCCGAGGTCCATCGTCCGCTTCCGCTCCACGACCTCGTCGACCAGCGCCTCCGGGACCACCGTCCAGCCGAGCCGCAGCCCCGGCGCGAGCGACTTGCTGACCGAGCCCGCGTAGGCGACGCGCTCCGGATCGAGGCCCTGGAGCGCGCCGACGGGAGCCCGGTCGTAGCGGAAGTCACCGTCGTAGTCGTCCTCCAGGACGTAGCCGTCCACCTCCCGCGCCCAGTCGAGGAGCGCGCCGCGCCGCCGCGCCGACCAGCCGATCCCGGACGGGAACTGGTGCGAGGGTGTCACGACCACCGCCCGCACCCCGGACGCGGCGAGCGGGCCGGGGCGCAGCCCCTCCCCGTCCAGGGGCAGCCACACCGTGTCGAGGCCGGTGGAGGCGAAGAGCCGCCCGTGCTCCGGGCTGCCCGGGTCCTCGATGCCCACCGCGCGATGGCCCCGGGCCCGCAGCACGAACCCCATCAGCGTCGAGGCCTGCGCCACCCCCGAACAGACCACCAGCCGCTCGGGATCGGCCACGACGCCGCGCCGCCGCGTCAGCATCGCCGCCAGCGCCGCCCGCAGTTCGGGCAGGCCGCGCGGGTCCGGGTAGCCGAGCGAGGCGTGCGCGAGACGGCCGAGGACCGTCCGCTGGGCCGCCGACCAGGCGGCCCTCGGAAAGAGCGACAGGTCCGGAGTCCCCGGCCGGAAGTCCACCGCGACCCCGGGCGCGCGCGGTGCCAGGTCCCGCGCGGCCGGCACCGCCGCCCGCGCCGCCCCGCCCACCCAGGTCCCCGACCCGCGGTCGCTGCGCAGGTACCCCTCGGCGGTCAACTGCTCGTACGCCTCGGTCACGAGCCCCCGCGAGACGCCGAGGTCCGCCGCGAGTTCGCGGCTCGACGGCAGCCGGGTCCCGGCCGTCAGCCGCCCGGCGCGCACGGCCTCGCGCAGCGCCTCCTGGAGCGCCCGCCCCCGTCGTCGCGCCGGCGCCCCGGCCGCCGGAAGCAGCAGCTCCCACGCGGGCACGCCGCCGGTGCTCCCGCCCCCGCCGGTGCTCCCGCCGGTGCTCCCGCCCCCGCCCTCGTCGCCGCCCCGCCCGGTCGCGGACGCCGCGCCCCGTCCCGTACCCGAAGTGGTCCCCGATGACGTCATGGAAGTGGACCTTAAACGGGACCGCGCCCGTTCCTACCGTCGGGAGCATGAACGCCACCTCCCTGCGCGGGGTCCTGCTCGTGACCCTCGCCTACGCCCTCGTCGGTGCCTCGTTCACCGCGAACAGCCTCCTGGGCGCGTACCCGTACGCGGGCGGCCAGGCCCTCCGGTACGGCGCCGCCTGTCTGCTCCTCCTGCCCCTCCTCGGCGGCCGCGCCGGTCTCGCCCCGCTGCGTCGCCTGACGGTCCGCCACTGGGTGCGGCTCGCGGTGCTCGCCGCCGTCGGCATGATCGGCTTCAACCTCGCCGTCCTGGCCGCCGAGCGCACCGCCGAACCGGCCGTCCCCGGCGTCCTGGTCGGCTGCGCCCCCGTCGTCGTCGCCGTGCTCATGCCCCTCGTCGAGGGACGCAGGCCCGCGCCCGTCGTGCTGTACGGAGCCCTGGCGGTGGCGGCTGGCGCCTTCACGGTGCAGGGGTGGGGGCGTACGGACGCGGCCGGGATCGGCTGGTCGGTGGCGGCCCTCGCGGGCGAGGTCGGGTTCACCGTGCTCGCCGTCCCGGTCCTGCGCGTCCTCGGGCCGAAGCTGCTGACGGCCGTGGTCTGCGCGATCGGCGCGGTCGAGGCGGCGCTCGTCGGCCTCCTCGTCGACGGAGCCGCCTTCCTGCGGATGCCGACGGCCGTGGAGACGGGGGCGCTGGTCTGGCAGGCGGCCCTTGCCACGGTCGTCGGGTTCGTCCTCTTCTACAGGGGCGTGCAGCGCATCGGCATGGAGCGGGCCACGCTCTACACGGGCGCGATCCCGGTGGCGGCCGCGCTGAGCGCCGCCCTCGTCGGGGAGGCCTTCTTCGGTCTGCCGCAGGCGGTCGGGGCGCTGCTCGTGGGCGCCGGAGCGGCGCTCGGCACCGGCCTGTTCACCCGGCGCACCACCGGGGAGGCGCCGGGCGCCCCGTCACCGGCTGCCGTCGAGGATCACGCGCGCGACGAGGGCCGGGTCGTCGTTCATGGGGACGTGGCCGCAGCCCGGCAGACGGACGAGCCGGGCACCCGGCAGCGCCCGCTTGGCGCGGACGCCCTGGCGCTTGAGGAGGAGCCGGTCGTGGGTGCCCCAGGCGACGGTGACCGGAACGCCGGACACGTCGTCACGGAAGAGCACCGCCCGCCCGGCGGCGAGCGTCTGGTGAAAGCCGGTGGCTCGGCGCAGGGCCAGGGTCTCGGCCACGACCGCCTCGGGTGAGCGGAGGCCGGGACGGGCGTAGATGGTGCTGGTGAGGACGGAGCGCCCGGCGGCGGAACGGGAGAGGACGTGGATGAGCGGTTCGGGCAGCGAGAGCGCGGCCGACCGCAGGGCCCGCAGGGTTCCGAAGGCGTACCGCCGCTCGCCCTCGGACCAGAACCCGGCGGGGGAGAGCGCGGTCACCGAGCGGACCAGCTTCGTCCGCCCCAGCTCCAGGGCGAGCAGCCCGCCCAGCGAGTTGCCGGCGACATGGGGCCGGTCTACACCCAGCGCCGCGCAGAAGGTGCCGAGCGCCGGCGCGACGGTGGAGAGGTCGTACGAGGAGCCGTCCGGCAGCCCCTCGGAGGCGCCGAACCCGGGCAGGTCCACGGCGATCACGTCCCGCTCGGTGGCCAGCACGTCGAGCACGGGCTCCCAGGCCTGCCAGTGGTGGCCGATGCCGTGCAGCAGCAGGAGGGGCTCGCCCGCACCCCGTCGCTCGTACGCCAGGGAGAGCGGACGGGGACCGGCCGGGGTGTCGATGGTGAACGCGATCCGTGCGGACATGCGGCTCCCTCTGTAGACGTCCTGTCAGCAAGAATTACCGTTCAGTAGACCGGAGTTCAACCCTCTACGCCCCGCCTTCCGCGACCGGGAGGCGGGGCGTCGTGCCGCGCGCGCCCCACGAGGGTGCGAACGTCCTGTGAACGATCTAGGTCAGAGGGTCACATTCGGGCGGGTTCGGCAGAGGATTGGTCTTGACCAAGGGGGTGGCTCGCCTTATGGTCGCAGAGTTAGTGCAGGAACCTTTAATAAACAAGGGCGCGGAAAAACGCCGCGGGACACGGCGAATTGCGGAGGATCAGGGTGGGGACCACTCAGCTGGAATCGGTGCCGGAACCGAAGTACCAGCACCTCAAGACGGTGCTCGGGGAAGCGCTCGACTCGGACTTCGCGGTGGGCGAGATCCTGCCCAACGAACGTGAGCTCGCGGCCCGCTTCGGCGTCGCCCGTGCCACCCTCCGCCAGGCCCTCGAACAGCTGGAGCTGGAAGGCCGCCTCCAGCGCCGCCGGGGCGTCGGCACGACGGTGGCCCCGCCGCGCGTCGGCGTGGACGTCTCCACCACCCAGCACGCCTGGCCCGGCGTCGGCGACGACACCTGGCAGTCCCTCGACTCCTCCGCCGCGGTGGCCCCCGCCGCCGTCGCCCGCGTCCTGGAGACCGCGGCCGACGAGCGGGTCCACGTCGTCCGCCGCCTCCGCGTCACCCAGGGCCAGCCCGTCGCCGCCGAGCTGCTGTACGTGCCGGCGGCCTCCGTCCCCGGCCTCGCCGCCATCGACGCGCCCGCAGGACCCGCCCGGGCCCGCGCCGTGCTGCGCGAGCTCCAGCACCTGGCCCTCGACGGCCAGGACCGCTCGGTGGAGCTGGGCTCCGCCCGCGCCGACGACGCCAAGGAGCTGGACCGCCTGCCGGGCGCCCCCGTGCTCGTCGTGACGACCCGCTACCTCTCCGGCGGCCGGCCGGCGGCCGTCTCCGTCGCCACCTACCGCGCCGACACCTGCCGCCTCACCTTCGGCGACTCGGTGGACCTGGTCATGGCCTCCTGACCCCGGTCGCACGGCCCCGGCCCGCTCAGCGGCGGGCCGTCACCGTGCCCTCCACGGCGAAGAGCTGCTCCTCGACGTGGTCGAGGGCGAGGCGCAGCGCGCCCGTCCCCACGGCGGCCTCGCCGAGCAAGGACAGGACCACGCGCGGCGGGCGCAGGCAGAAGCGGGCCAGCTGGTCGCGCAGCGGCTGGAGCACGCCGTCCAGCCCCGCCGCCCATCCGCCGACGACCACCAGCTCCGGGTCGAGCGCCAGCACCAGCGCCGCCACGTCGTGCACGAGCCGCTGGATGAACCGGTCGACCGCGGCCTCGGCGCGCGCGTCGCCCCCGCGGGCCAGCGCGAACACCTCGGCGACGGCCTGCTCGTCCAACGGGTGCAGCGGCTCGTCGGTCGTGGACAGCAGGTGCTCCGGCGTGACCTCCCGCCCGAGCAGGTGCAGGGCCCCGATCTCGCCGGCCGCGCCGCCGTAGCCCCGGTGCAGCCGGCCGCCGATGAGCGAACCGGCCCCGGGGCTGAGCCCGGCGAGTACGAAGACGATGTCGTCGGAGTCAGTCGCCGCGCCCTTCCAGTGCTCGGCGACGGCCGCCGCGTTGGCGTCGTTCTCGACGATCACCGGGCAGCGGAAGGAGCGCCGCAGCCGCTCGCCGAGCGCGAGGCCGGTCCAGCCGGGCAGCGCGGTGCCGAGCCGTACCGTGCCGTCCGCCTCCACGATCCCGGGCGTGCCCACGCCCACGGCCCGCAGGCTGGAGCGCGGGACGCCGGCGCGGCGCAGGACGTCGGCCACGACCGTGCGCACCCGGTCGAGCCGCTCGTCCTCGGGGGCCGACTCGGACACCTCGCGGGACCCGGCGCCGATGATCCGGCCGTCGAGACCGGAGAGCAGGGCGGCCACGCGGTGCGGACCGATCTCGATCCCGAGCAGGTGTCCCGCCTCGGCGCGGAAGCGGAACCTCCGCGCGGGCCGTCCCTGCCGCCTCGCCTCGCCCTCCTCGGGCGCCGCCTCGACGACGAGACCGCCCTCGATCAGGCCCTCCACGACCCCTTCGACCGTCGGCCGGGACAGGCCCGTGATCCGGGTCAGGTCCGTGAGCGTGAGAGCGTCGGCGCCCCGGAGGGCATGGAGTACCACCGCGGAGTTGATCCGCCGCAGAAGCGACGGGTCCCCGCCGGTCAGCCGCCCCACGGTGTGTCCTCCCAGCTCGTGGCCATGTCAGGCGGATGGTACTCAATGGCAGGGGGCGCGGCGAGTGCCGCCCCCGTACCGCCCCCGGGCCGCCCGCTGGCCGTGCCGCCCGGCTTCCCTGACGGAACGCCAATTGTCAGTGGGGGAGGCTTTACTGGCTTCATGACCACGGCAGAGCAACTGGCGACGATCGAGTTACTCCGGGCCCGCGCCTTCCCGGAGCGGCCGGAGCGTTCGGGGCCCCTCGACAGCGGGCCGGGCTTCCACATCGGGGAGCTGGCCACGAGCGAGGAGTTCTGGGAGGACGACGGGACCCGCCGGGCGCTCGTCGAGGACCAGTACGAAGCGGAACGGGACGGGCTCGCCGCCCTGCTCACCGCCCGCTGGGGAGTACCGGCGCGCGTGGCCCTCGGGCCGGTCCTGGAGCGGAGCATGGACGGCGAGTCCATACCCGAGCCCTGGTCCACCCTCAGCTGCCACACCGTGGACGTGCTGCTGTGGCGGACGGACGAGCGGTGGACCGGACTGGGCGTCTCCCAGTGGGACAAGGAGCTGCCGTTCCAGCTCCTCGCCGTCGTCACCGAGGTCGATCCGCCCTGACAGGGCGAACCCCGAGGGACGGTGCGCCTACGGTCCTTCCGCCGCCGCCCGCAGCCGGGCGAACTCCTCGGCCATCGTCGCCGCGGTCCAGTGGGCGTTCAGCCCGCTCGGATTGGGCAGCGCCCAGATCCGGGTGGAGCCGATCCGGCGCTCCTGCGGACCGATCGCCGCCTTCGGATCGCCGAACGCCGTGCGGTACGCGGTCACGCCCACCACCGCCAGCCAGCGCGGCGCCAGCCGCTCCACCTTCTCCGCCAGGATCCGTCCGCCCTCCTGGTACTCCTCGCGGCTCAGCTCGTCCGCCCGCGCGGTCGCCCGCGCCACGACGTTGGTGATCCCGAGGCCGTACGTCAGGAGCTCCTGCTGCTCCTCGGGCCGCAGCAGCCGCGGGGTGAACCCCGACAGGTGCAGGACCGGCCAGAAGCGGTTGCCCGGCCGGGCGAAGTGGTGGCCCGTCGCCGCCGACATCAGGCCCGGGTTGATCCCGCAGAAGAGCACGGAGAGACCGCCCGCCACCACGTCGGGTACGACGCGGTCGCGAGCGGCCTCCAGTTCCCGCGGGGTGAACCGGCGCGTCCGGGTCAGAGGATCGCCCCGGGCGTGTAGGCGGCGGCCTCGGGGTGCTGCTTGAGGATCTCCTCGATGCGCGCGACGACGACGCCGACCTGGTCGGCGGCCGCGCCCGTGAAGGAGAGCTTGTCCGCCATCAGCTCGTCGAGCTGCGCGCGGTCCAGCGGGATGCGGTCGTCGGCGGCGAGCTTGTCGAGCAGCTCGTTGCGCTCGGCGCCCTGCTCGCGCATGGCGAGGGCGGACGCCACCGCGTTCTCCTTGATGGCCTCGTGGGCGACCTCGCGGCCGACCCCGGCACGGACGGCACCCATGAGGACCTTGGTGGTCGCCAGGAAGGGGAGGTAGCGGTCGAGCTCGCGGGCGACGACGGCCGGGAAGGCGCCGAACTCGTCGAGGACGGTCAGGAAGGTCTCCAGGAGGCCGTCCAGGGCGAAGAACGCGTCGGGCAGGGCGACCCGGCGGACCACGGAGCAGGACACGTCGCCCTCGTTCCACTGGTCGCCGGCCAGCTCGCCGGTCATCGAGGCGTAGCCGCGCAGGATGACCATCAGGCCGTTGACGCGCTCGCAGGAGCGGGTGTTCATCTTGTGCGGCATCGCGGAGGAGCCGACCTGGCCGGGCTTGAAGCCCTCGGTGACCAGCTCGTGGCCGGCCATCAGGCGGATCGTCTTGGCGATCGACGACGGCGCGGCGGCCAGCTGGACCAGCGTGGTCACCACGTCGTAGTCGAGCGAGCGCGGGTAGACCTGGCCGACCGAGGTGAAGGCGTGCGCGAAGCCGAGGTGACCGGCGATCCGCTGCTCCAGCTCGGCCAGCTTGCCCGCGTCGCCGCCGAGCAGGTCCAGCATGTCCTGCGCCGTGCCGACCGGGCCCTTGATGCCGCGCAGCGGGTAGCGTCCGAGAAGCTCCTCCAGGCGCCCGTACGCCACGAGCAGCTCGTCCGCGGCGGTCGCGAAGCGCTTGCCGAGGGTGGTGGCCTGGGCGGCCACGTTGTGCGACCGGCCGGCCATGACCAGCTCCGCGTACTCGGCGGAGAGCTTGCCGAGGCGGGCCAGGACGGCGACCGTGCGGTCCCGCATCAGCTCCAGGGAGAGCCGGATCTGGAGCTGCTCGACGTTCTCGGTGAGGTCGCGCGAGGTCATGCCCTTGTGGACGTGCTCGTGGCCGGCGAGGTCGTTGAACTCCTCGATGCGGGCCTTCACGTCGTGCCGGGTGACCTTCTCGCGCTCGGCGATGGAGCCGAGGTCGACCTGGTCGAGGACGCGCTCGTAGTCGGCGAGGGCCGCGTCCGGAACCTCGATCCCGAGGTCCTTCTGGGCACGCAGCACGGCGAGCCACAGCTGACGCTCCAGCTTCACCTTCTGCTCGGGGGACCAGAGGACGGCGAGCTCCGCGGAGGCGTAGCGGCCGGCCAGGACGTTGGGGATACGGGGCTTCACAGTCGCAGCAGTCACGTGTCCAGAGTTTACTGGTGATTTCTGCAGGCCAGCGCCGTGGTGCGGACTGGAGCTTGCTACGAGACGCAGGTCACGCGCGGGCGCGGGCGCTCCCTCACGCGCCGGTCGTCCACTCGTAAGGCAGCAGCTCGGGGCGCTTGGGCGGGAGGCCGTCGCCGGAGGAGCGGCCGGTCAGCCGGCGGCCGATCCACGGACCGAGGTGCTCCCGGGCGAACCGCGCGTCCGCGATCCTGCGGCTGGTCCAGCCGGGCAGCGCGGCCGGGGGCAGCGGGGCGCGCCAGTCGTCCTCGGGGTCGAGGCCCAGCGCCTGCCAGACGGCCTCGGCCACGCGCCGGTGGCCGTCCGCCGTCAGGTGGAGCCGGTCCACGTCCCACAGCCGGGGGTCCCCGAGCGCAGGCGCCCCGTAGAGGTCGACCACGAGGGCGCCGTGCCGGGCGGCGAGGTCGTCGATGTGCGCGAAGAGCTCCTCCATGCGCGGGCGGAAGCGCTCCATGACGGGACCGTTCCGGCCGGGGCTGCGCATGAGGACGAGCTGCCCGCAGGAGGGTGTGAGGCGTTCCACTGCCTCCGTCAGGAGGTCCCGGACGCGGACCATGTCGACCTTGGGCCGCAGGGTGTCGTTGAGGCCGCCGACGAGGGTCACCACATCGGCCTTCATCCCTGCGGCGAGGCCGACTTGCTCCTCGACGATCTGGCGGATGAGCTTCCCGCGCACGGCGAGGTTGGCGTACCGGAAGCCGGGCGAGCGGGCGGCGAGCCGGCCCGCGAGGACGTCGGCCCAGCCCCGGTAGGAGCCGTCGGGCCTCAGGTCCGACATACCCTCGGTGAAGCTGTCCCCGACGGCGACGAGACTGTTGTACGTGGCATTGATCTCCATGGCGGAGCGATCATACCGCGCGGTATGCGAGGGATGCCGTGGAGAACCCGGGAGGGGAAACCCGATGAGTAGCGACGCGTTGCTGAGCACGCTGGCCGAGGCGCTGGCCGAGCTGGTGACGACCGTCGAGACCTGCGACGACGAGGTCCTCGACCCCGACACCGCCCTGAAGTGGCTGGAGTCCACCGCGCATGTCCTGGGCGGCCTCGGACCCGCCGACCGGCGCACCCTCGACGGGCTCCTCCGCGACGCGGCCCTCCGGCAGCCGCCCGGCCCCCGGCGCGACGACCTGCTCAGGGTCTCCGAGGGCCTCGGCCTCACCGAGGACACCCACGCAGACGCCCGCGCCGACACGCGCGCCGACATCCACGCCGTCGCCTGCGCGGCCGTCGCCGACCGGACCCGGCGGTTCGCCGCCCTCGTCCGCGACGCCGACCCCGCGACCCCCGTCCCCACCTGCCCCGGCTGGACCCTCGCCGACCTCACCCGGCACCTCGGCACCCTGCACCGCTGGGCCGAGCACCTCGTCCGCACCGGGGCCCGCACCCGCGTCCTCGCCGCGGACGTCCCGCTCGACCTGCCGGACGACCCCGCCGCACACCCCGACTGGCTCGTCGACGGCGCCGCGCGCCTCGTCGCCACCCTCCGCGCCGCCGACCCCGACGCCCCGCTCTGGACGCCCGGCGCCGACCCGCACGTCCGCCACTACCCGCGGCGCCTGCTCTCCGAGGCCGTCGTCCACCTCGCCGACGCCGAACTCGCCGTCACCGGCACGGCGGCCCCCATCGACCCCCGGACCGCGGCCGACGCCCTCGACCACTTCCTGGCCGAGGCCCCGTACGTCCCCTGGATCGCCGAGCCCGTCGCCCACCTCGACCGCGACGGCGCCGTCCTCCGGCTGACGGCCCGCGACAGCGCCACCTCCTGGACCCTCGTCCTCGGCGGCGGCGGCTTCACCTGGCGGCGGGGGAGCGGCGGCCCCGAGCCCCTCGCCCACGTCGAGGCCGACACGGGCGAGCTGCTGCTCCTCCTCCACCGCCGGTACTCCGCCGACGACCCCCGCTTCACCCGCGCCGGCGACCGGGACCTCCTGGACGACTGGCTGTCCGCCACCGCGCTGTAGGAACGCCGCCCCCGCGCGGTAGAAGCGCCCCGTGCACGCGGGAGGGCCCCGGGATACGGCTCCCGGGGCCCTCTCGTCGTACGGGCGGGTCAGGACGCGGCCGGGCGTCCGACCAGCTTGCGCAGCACGTCCTCCATCGTCACCAGACCGGCGGGCTTGCCGTCCTCGTCGACGACCGCCGCGAGATGCGTACGGCTCCGGCGCATCGCCGTCAGGACGTCGTCCAGCGGCGTCGCCGCCCGCACGCGGGCGATCGGCCGCAGCGTCGTCACCGGGAACGGCAGGTCCCGCGGCGTCACGTCCAGCGCGTCCTTGACGTGCAGATAGCCCAGGATCCGCCGGCCGGAGTCGACGACGGGGAAGCGCGAGAAGCCCGTCTGCGCGGACAGCGCCTCCAGCTCCTCCGGCGTCGTGCCGACCTGCGCGTACACCACCTTCTCCACCGGCATGACCACGTCCCGCACGGGACGGCGGCCCAGCTCCAGGGCGTCGTGCAGCCGTTCGGCCGCCCGGTCGTCGAGGAGTCCCGCGTCACCGGCGTCGGTGACCATACGGGCCAGCTCGTCGTCCGAGAACGTCGCCGAGACCTCGTCCTTCGTCTCCACCCGCAGCAGCTTCAGGAGCCCGTTCGCGAAGGCGTTGATCGCGAAGATCACCGGCTTCAGCGCCCGCGCCAGCGTCACCAGCGGCGGGCCGAGCAGCAGCGCCGTGCGCGTGGGCTCGGCGAGCGCGATGTTCTTCGGCACCATCTCGCCGAGCAGCATGTGCAGGTACGTCGCCACCGACAGCGCGATCACGAACGAAATCGGATGGACGAGCCCGTGCGGCACGCCGACCGCGTCGAAGACCGGCTCCAGGAGGTGCGCGATGGCCGGCTCGGCCACGATGCCGAGCACCAGGGTGCACAGCGTGATGCCGAGCTGCGCGGCCGCCAGCAGCGCCGAGACGTGCTCCAGACCCCAGATGACGCTGCGCGCCCGCCGGTCGCCGGACTCGGCGAGGGGTTCGATCTGACTGCGGCGCACCGAGATCAGGGCGAACTCGGCGCCGACGAAGAAGGCGTTCACGACCAGCGTCAGCAGGCCGATCAGCAGCTGGATCGCGGTCATCGGCCGGCCTCCTCGATGTCGTCGCCGTCGGCTTCCGTCGGCGCGTGCAGCAGCACGCGCGCGGCCCGCCGGCCGGACGCGTCCACCACGTCGAGCCGCCAGTCGGACAGCTCGACGCTGTCACCGACGGCCGGGATGCGGCCCAGCTCGGTGGCGAGCACGCCCGCCAGCGTCTCGTACGGGCCGTCCGGCACCCGCAGCCCGATCCTGCGGAGCTGGTCCGTCCGGGCGGCGCCGTCCGCCGACCACAGTTCGCGGCCGTCCGCGTCCTCGCCCGCCCGTGCCAGGTCCGGCGTCTCGTGCGGATCGTGCTCGTCGCGGACCTCGCCCACGACCTCCTCGACGATGTCCTCCAGGGTCGCGACCCCGGCCGTACCGCCGTACTCGTCGATGACGACGGCCATCGTCTGCTTGCCGGACAGCCGGTCCAGCAGCCGGTCCACGGTCAGCGTCTCCGGCACGAGCAGCGGCTCGCGCAGGATGTCGCCGATCCGGCGGCGCGGCCGCTCGGCGGCCGGTATGGCCAGCACGTCCTTGATGTGGGCGATGCCGACGACCGAGTCGAGGTTGCCCCGGTAGACGGGGAAGCGCGACAGACCCGTCGCGCGCGTCGCGTTGGCGACGTCCTCGGCCGTGGCCTGCACCTCCAGGGCGGTGACCTGGACGCGCGGTGTCATCACGTTCTCCGCGGTCAGCTCCGCCAGGTTGAGCGTACGGACGAACAGCTCGGCCGTGTCCGGCTCCAGGGCGCCCTCCTTCGCGGAGTGGCGGGCGAGCGCCACCAGCTCCTCGGGGGACCGGGCGGAGGCCAGCTCCTCGGCCGGTTCCATGCCGAGCCGGCGCAGGATGCGGTTGGCGGTGTTGTTCAGATGGCTGATCAGCGGCTTGAACGCGGCCGTGAAGACGCGCTGCGGAGTGGCCACCACCTTCGCGACCGCCAGCGGGGACGAGATCGCCCAGTTCTTCGGGACCAGCTCGCCGACCACCATCAGGACGACCGTCGAGACGGCCGTGCCGAGGACCAGCGCGATCGAGGAGGCCACCGAGGCGGAGAGCCCGAGCGCCTCGACCGGACCGCGGATCAGCTTGGCGATCGAGGGCTCGGAGAGCATGCCGACGACCAGATTGGTCACGGTGATGCCCAGCTGGGCGCCGGAGAGCTGGAAGGTGAGCGACTTGACGGCCTTCAGCGCGCCCGCCGCTCCCCGCTCGCCGCGCTCGACGGCGGACTCCAGATCGGCCCGCTCGACGGTGGTCAGCGAGAACTCCGCCGCGACGAACGCCCCGCACAGGACGGAGAGCAGGAGCGCCACCAGGAGCAGAAGCACTTCGGTCATCGGTTCACCTCCGTCCCATGATCGGACAACGGGCGGAGGGACGCGCGGTGTCGGTGGCCGGGGCCACGCGAGGAAGCCGCGCTCGGGAAACCAGAGCTACTGGGAGGCTCGCCCATGGGCGGACGCTCACACCTTTCGATCGTCGGAACGGAAACACCATGGTAAAGGGTCGGCAAAACGGTGAGGCCGGTGGCTACGCGGGGAGCGGCTTCACCCAGCGGCGCCACGTCTCCTGACGCTCGTACCCCGCGGAGGCCCACGTACGATGCGCCGTCACGTTCCGCTCCAGCACCATCGCGTCCGCCCGTCGGCCGCCGAGCGCCACGAAACGCCGCTCGGCCGCGTCGAGCAGCGCCGACGCGATGCCCTGACGGCGACGGGCCGGGTCCACCGCGAGGCGGTACAGCGACGCCCGCCAGCCGTCCCAGCCGGCGATGACGGTGCCGACGATCCGGCCGTCGGACAGGGCCAGGATCAGCGCTTCCGGATCGCGCTCGACGAGACGCAGCACCCCCTCCGGGTCGTCCGAGACGGAGGTCCCCTCGGCGGCCTCCTTCCAGAAGGCCAGGACGTCCTGGACCTCGTCCGCCACCGCCGCGCGTATCTGCATGTCGATCATGGCTCGATCCCATCACGCACGGCGGCGCGGACGCCAGGCGTCACCGCCGTGCGTCACCGCCGGGCGAGCCCCAGGACACAGGGCGACGACGGCAGCCGCGGCCCCTGTTCGGGCAGGTCGAACGAGCGGTACGGGCCGAGCTCGAAGCCCGCCGCCCCGATCGCGGCCAGCGGATCGCGCGCCGTGTGACAGCCGCCGAACAGCGACGGCCAGACCGTCCGGTCGAGGCCCCGCTGCACCCGCGCGAGCCCCGGTGTGGCCGCCACGCCGTGCTCGAAGAACCGCAGCTCACCGCCGGGGCGCAGCACCCTGCGCAGCTCCGCCAGCGTCCTCGGCAGGTCCCCCACCGTGCACAGCACCAGCGAGGCCACGGCCGCGTCGAAGGTCCCGTCCGCCATCGGCAGCGCCTCGGCCGTGTCCGGCAGGACGGTCACGGGGACGGGCGCCCGCCGGGCCGCCTCCCGCGCGAGGTGCCGCAGCTGCTCCTCCGGTTCGACGGCGACGACCTCGGTGACGCCCGTCGGATAGTGGGCGAAGTTCAGGCCGTTCCCGGCGCCGATCTCGACCACGCGGCCGGAGAGACCGGAGAGCAGCTCCGCGCGGAGCGCGGCGAGCCCGCCCCGCGTCTCGGCCGACACGCTGAACCGGGCGTAGAAGCGGGCGAACAGCGGGTGGTGGACGTGCGGGCCGGGGGTCGACATCAGGCGCTCCTTCAGCCGGTCACGAAACAGAACTCGTTGCCTTCCGGGTCCCGCATGACCTGGAAGGACCCCTGCTCGTCCGTGACGAGCCCACCGACCCGCGCCGCTCCCCGGGCCAGCACCTCGTCGGCGGCCCGCCCCGGGTCGGGCACCTCCAGATCCAGATGGACCCGGTTCTTGGCCGTCTTGCCCTCCGGCACCCGCTGGAAGGCGATCCGTACGAACCCCGGCGGATCCACGTACGACCAGTCGGCGCTCCGGTCGACGGGCTCCCCACCGAGGAGCCCCGCCCAGAACCGGACGAGCGCGGCCGGATCGCCGCAGTCGAGGACGATCTCCTGAACGTGTGCGCGCATGCGTTCAGCCTACGGAGCGGGGGGCGGCCGCGGGCGGGTTTACGGCCCGGCGGCCCGACGCGCAGCCCCGGCGGCCCGGCCCGGCGCCCGAGGCGCCCGAGGCGCCCGCGCCCCCGCCCTGCCCGACGCGCCGCCCCCGGCGGCCCGGCCCGGCCCGGCGCACCGACGCGCCCGCGCGCCCCGGCGCGCCCTCGCGCTCGCCCCCCGCCCGGCGCCTCAGACCGCCGCGGCCGCCCTGAACGTCTCCCGGAACGCCTCGGCGTCCCAGGTGCCGCCCAGGGCCGGGGCCAGCCAGCCGGGCGCCGCCGCGCGGAAGGCCTCCGGCGTGAGCGCGCCCGAGCCCTCCGGGACGGCACCGAGCAGCGGCGCGGCCGCCGCGAGCGGCAGGTCGGCCAGGTTGCAGCGGGCGGCCAGGTCCGGCTCCGCGGGCCAGCTGCCGACGACCACGCCCAGCTGCTCGATGCCGCGCGCCCGCAGCGCCTCGGCCGTCAGGGCCGTCGAGTTGAGCGTCCCCAGACCGGCGGGGGCGACCACCAGGACCGGCGCGCCCAGCAGGGCCGCCGCGTCCGCGAGCGTGCCGCCCTCCTCGTCGAAGCGGACCAGCAGGCCGCCCGCGCCCTCCACGAGGACCAGGTCGTACGAGGCCGCCAGCTCCCGGGCCGCGTCGGCGACCTGACGGGGGCCCACCGGCGCGAGCCCGGCCCGCCGGGCGGCCGTGCCCGGAGCGAGCGGCTCCGGAAAGCGCCCCAGCTCGGCGGAGCCGGCCGCCCCAGAGAGCCGTACGACCTCGTCCGCGTCACCCCGCTCCCCGGCCGTGACGCCGGTCTGCGCGGGCTTCAGCACGGCGACGGTACGCCCGGCGGCCGTGGCGACGGCCGCGACGGCCGCGGTGACGACCGTCTTGCCGATCTCCGTCCCGGTCCCGCTGACGACGATGACGCTCACGCGTGTACCTCTCCTGTCCTGTCCAGTGTTGTTTCCCCGGGCGGGACCGCGGGTCCGTCGGCCCGCCCGGGGAGGGCCGACGGCCCCCGTCAGCCCGCTGCCGCCGCCGCCCGGACCCCCGCGCAGACGCGGGCCAGGTCGGCGTCGCCCGTCACGTACGGCGGCATCGTGTAGACGAGGTCGCGGAACGGCCGCAGCCACACGCCCTCGCGCACGGCGGCCCGGGTGGCGGCCTCCATGTCGACCTCGTGGTCGAGCTGGACGACGCCGATCGCGCCGAGCACCCGCACCTCGCGCACGCCCGGCAGGTCGGCCACCCCGGCGAGGCCCTCGCGCAGCCCGGCCTCGATGCGCTTGACGTCGACGGCCCAGTCCCGCGAGAGCAGCAGGTCGATGGAGGCGCAGGCCACGGCGGCGGCCAGCGGGTTCCCCATGAACGTCGGCCCGTGCGCGAGGACCGGGACCTCGCCGCGGGAGATGCCCTCGGCGACCCGGCTCGTGCACAGCGTCGCGGCCATCGACAGATAACCACCGGTCAGGGCCTTGCCCACACACATCACATCGGGCGAGACCCCGGCCTGGTCGGCGGCGAAGAGCGTGCCCGTCCGTCCGAAGCCGGTCGCGATCTCGTCGAAGACGAGCAGCACGTCGTGGGCGTCGCACGCCTCCCGCAGCACCCGCAGGTACGCCGGGTCGTGGAAGCGCATCCCGCCCGCGCCCTGCACCACCGGCTCCACGATCACCGCGGCCAGCTCGTCGGCGTGGGCGGCGATCGTGGTCCTGAGCAGCTCGGCGTACGACTCCTCGTACGCGGCGGGCGGCGCGTCCACGAACACCTGCCGCTGGAGCACCCCGGACCACAGCTCGTGCATGCCGCCCCCGGGGTCGCACACCGACATCGGCTGCCAGGTGTCCCCGTGGTAGCCACCCCGCCAGGTGAGGAGCCGCCGCTTGCCGCCGCGGCCGAGCGAGCGCCAGTACTGGAGGCACATCTTGGCGGCGACCTCGACGGAGACCGAGCCCGAGTCGCTGAGGAAGACGTGCCGCAGCGGCTCGGGGGTGATCTCGACGAGCCGGGTGGCGAGCCGGACGGCAGGCTCGTGGGTGAGCCCGCCGAACATCACGTGGCTCATCCGGCCCAGCTGGTCCCGCACGGCCTCGTTGAGGACCGGGTGGTTGTAGCCGTGGACCGCCGACCACCAGGAGGACATGCCGTCGATCAACTCGGCCTGCCCCTCGACCGGTTCGGCGAGCCGCAGCCGTACGCCCGACGCGGACGCGACGACCAGCGGGTCCGTGCGGCCCGGCATGGGGCCGTACGGATGCCAGACGTGCGCCCGGTCGAGGGCGATCAGTTCGTCGTTGCGCATGGCCGCCGCTACGCGTTCGGGGCGAGGTCCGTGCCGGCGCCCCGGCGGCGCACGGCCACCAGGTCGGTCCGGGCCTGGCCCGCCGCGGCGGGCGCCTCCGGCGCCGCGTGACCGCCGCAGGGACCGCAGCCGCCGCCCTCCTCCGCGTGCGCACCGCAGCCGGCCGCGGCGGCCTGCGAACCGCAGCCCCCGGCGCTCGCCGCACCGGCACCGGCCGCGGCGAGGGCGTCCGCGCGGTGGGCCGGCAGGGTCGTCGTGCCCGCGCCCTCCACCTCGAAGCCCGCGTCGGCGATCATGTCGAGGTCGGCCTTGCCCGCCTGGCCCTCACTGGTCAGGTAGTCGCCGAGGAAGATCGAGTTCGCGATGTGCAGGGCCAGCGGCTGCATCGAGCGCAGGTGCACCTCGCGGCCGCCCGCGATCCGGACCTCGACGTCCGGGCAGACGAACCGGACCATCGCCAGGATGCGCAGGCAGCGCTGCGGGGTGAGGTTCCACTCCTCGGCGAGCGGCGTGCCCTCGAAGGGGATCAGGAAGTTGACCGGCACCGAGTCCGAGTCCAGCTCGCGCAGCGCGTACACCACGTCGACCAGGTCCTCGTCGGTCTCGCCCATGCCCGCGATGAGGCCCGAGCAGGCCGACAGACCGGCGGCGTGCGCCTTCCGCACGGTGTCCACCCGGTCCGCGTAGGTGTGGGTGGTGGTGATCTCCCCGTACGTCCCCTCGGACGTGTTCAGGTTGTGGTTGTACGCGTCGGCGCCGGCGTCCCGCAGCCGCTCCGCCTGGCCGTCCGAGAGCAGACCGAGGCAGGCACAGACCTCGACGCCCTCGTTCTGCTCCTTGATCGCCTCGATCGTCCTGCCGACGCGCTCGACGTCCCGGTCCGTCGGGCCGCGGCCGCTGGCCACCAGGCAGACCCGCTTGGCGCCGCCCGCGACGCCCGCGGCGGCGGCCTGCGAGGCCTCGTCCGGCTTCAGCCAGGTGTACTTCAGGATCTCGGCCTTGGAGCCGAGCCGCTGGGAACAGTACGAGCAGTCCTCCGGGCAGAGCCCGGACTTCAGGTTGACGAGGTAGTTGAGCTTCACCCGGCGGCCGAACCACTGACGGCGCACCTTGCCGGCCGCGGCCACCACATCGAGCAGTTCGTCGTCGGAGGTCGCCAGCACGGCGAGCGCTTCTTCACGGGTCGGCAGCTCGCGCCGCAGCCCCTTCTCCACCAGCGTGTTCAGCAGGTCCATAAGCGCTGATCCTCGCCTACGGCACACCCCCGGGCCAAGGAGGATCCGAACAAACGACGCCGAAGGAGGTGTGTGCATGACCACACCCCGGTGCCCGCGACCTCCGGCTAGTGTCTGTGCGCTGCCTACAAAAGGAACGCCGCATGCCACAGGCCGAGGAGACGCGGGCCGCCGACCCGCGCCGCACCGCGTTCGACTGGACCGAGGGGGAGGCGCGGCGCCGGGCCGAGGCCGGACTCGTCCGTACGCTGCGGCCCCGGGCGGCCGAGTCGGAGCTGCTCGACCTGGCGGGCAACGACTACCTGGGCCTCACCCGGCACCCGGAGGTCACCGGCGCGGCGGCCGAGGCGGCACGGCGCTGGGGCGCCGGCTCCACCGGCTCCCGTCTCGTCACGGGCACGACCCGGCTGCACGCGGAGCTCGAACGCGAACTGGCCGCCTTCTGCGGCTTCGAGGCGGCGCTCGTCTTCTCGTCCGGCTACACCGCGAACCTGGCGGCGCTCACCGCGCTCGGCGGGCGGGACGCCCTCGTCGTCTCCGACGCGGCCAACCACGCCTCCATCGTGGACGGTTGCCGGCTGGCCCGCGCCGAGAGCGCGGTCGTCCCGCACGCCGACCCCGAGGCCGTACGCAAGACTCTGGAAGCGCACCCCGGGCGCCGGGCGCTCGTCGTCAGCGACTCCGTCTTCTCCGTCGACGGCGACCGGGCGCCGCTCGGCGCGCTCGCGGAGGCCTGCCGGCAGCACGGCGCCGGGCTCGTCGTGGACGACGCCCACGGCTTCGGCGTCCTCGGCGACGGCGGCCGGGGCGCCCTGCACGAGGCAGGACTCGCCGGCGACGAGGACGTCGTGGCCACCCTCACCCTCTCCAAGTCGCTGGGCAGCCAGGGCGGCGCCGTCCTCGGCCCGGCCCGGGTGATCGAGCACCTGGTGAACGCGGCCCGCACCTTCATCTTCGACACCGGGCTCGCCCCGGCCGCCACGGGGGCCGCCCTCGCGAGCCTGCGGCTGATAGCGGCCGAACCGGGGCGTGCCGCGCGGGTCCGTACGGTCGCGACGACCCTGCACCGGCTGCTCACGGACGCCGGGCTCACCGCGGCCCGGCCGGACGCGGCCGTCGTCTCGGTGCACGCGCCGTCCCCGGAGGCCGCGCTGCGCTGGGCGGCGGACTGCCGCGAACAGGGCCTGGCCGTCGGCTGCTTCCGGCCGCCGTCCGTGCCCGACGGCATCTCGCGGCTGCGGCTGACCGCCCGCGCCGACCTGACCGACGCGCAGATCGAGAGCGCGGTCGCCACGATCCTGCGGACGGCGCCGCTCCGGTGACGACCCGCGCCGGATCCCCAAAGGGGCCTTGACTGCGCAGAGTTCACCGCTTCGGGCGACAGATATGTACATATCTCGGTAGAACGCCCCTCGGGGCCGTGTGATCGATGGCACTCTGGCGCGAAGCGCGATCCGGGGCGCCTTCGGCCCCGGCGGGAAAGGGACAGCGGCGCCATGGCGGACCACCAGGAAGCAACCCTCACGCTGCCGAGCGACCCGGCCTCGGTCTCCCGGGCCCGGCGGCACGTCGCGGAGGTCCTCACGGGGTGGGGACTCGACGACGCGACGGAGACCGCCGACGCGATCCGGCTGATCGTCTCCGAGCTGGCCACCAACGCCGTCCAGCACACGTTCGGCCAGTCGCCCACCTTCACGGTGGAGGTGCGGCTCGACCGGGAGGAGGTCCTGCGGATCGGGGTCACCGACAGCCATCCGCGCTGGCCCCGCCGCCTCCCGGCGGCGGTCCAGCAGGACAACGGCCGGGGCATGGCCATCATCCGCGTCCTGACGGCCGAGGCGGGCGGCCGTCTCTCCGTCACGCCGACCGAGGAGGGCGGCAAGACGGTCGCGATCACCCTCCCGTGGACGGCCGCCGCCCCGGTCGTCACCTGCTGAACCGGCCGGGGCCCCGGCCGGTCCACGGCTCACGTCGGCCGGGCTCCTCCCCCCGGCCCGACGTCACCGGACGCGGCCGTAGTAGACCTTGGACGTCCAGATCCGGTCGAGCTTCACCCAGGAGCCCGCCTTGGGCGAGTGCCAGATCTTGTTGCTGCCGGCGTAGATCCCCACGTGGTAGACCCTTCCACCCGAGTGGAAGAAGACCAGGTCCCCCTGCTGTCGGCTCGACGCGGAGACGTGCCGGGTGGTGTTGTACTGCTGCTGCGCGGTGCGCGGCAGCGTCTTGCCCGCCTGCTTGTACGCGTAGAGCGCCAGGCCGGAGCAGTCGAACCGGGTGGGTCCCGCGGCTCCGTACCGGTAGGGCGATCCCTTCTTGGACGCGGCGACGCTCAGTGCCTTGTTGGCGTGTGCGGTGGCTGCCTGGGCCTCGGGTGCCGCACCGGGTGCGAGCAGGGTGCCGCCGACGGCGGCGAGGGTGAGAGCCGAGACGGCTCCGGCCCGGGTCAGCAGGGACGGGACATGCGTCTGCGCAGTCATGCGCAACCCTTCGTCAGCCGCCTGTGAAGGATGACCTGTCGGGTTCGGGCAGGCGAAGATGCCCGGCCGCGGATGCGGCTTCACCCCGAGGAACGGCCCCGTGTCGTACACCGCGGTGTACGACGCGGACGTCCCGTACTGCTCGGGTCCTCCACTCCTGCCGATCCAATCCTGTCGACCAGACGTCCGGGACAGCGGCAGGACTCGGCGTCCGCCCGGACCGCCCCGCCGCGGCTGGCGGGGGCTTGTCGTCGTGAGGGATCTTGACCCACGACATGGGCGAAAACCGAGCGGAAACGGCCATTTGTGAGGCTCCTCACGACTGATCCATACGGGTGGACAAGCGGGTTTCGTGATCTTCGGAGGTTTGGCCGATGAGCCCCGCACCAGCAGTGGAATGGCTCATTCCGCCAGATGCGTACACCTGTTGTGCAACTCACCCGAGCCATATGTCGACTCGTCGACTACGCCGAACGGGGGAGGGTTTCTGCGGTCCGCGTCGGCCGTCCGGGGCTCGACACGACACGCCGGAATGTCAACTCGCGCGCGACGGCGGCACGGTGACCCGGCCCGCCCGGCGCTCCCCGTCCAACACCCGTAGCGCATCGGCCAATGTGCCGGTGTGGACCTCGCTCTCGCCCCGCACATGCATGAGCGTCAGCGCCTCGCACAGTGCCTGCGACCGCCCCACCAGGGCTTGTGCCGCTCGCAGTGCCCCATAGGTATGCGTTGACCTGGATGGATTGATCCTCCCCAGGAGGTCGACGACTTCGAGGTACGCGTCGATGAACTCGCCCTCGGCGCGCGTCAGCGCGGGCAGTGGCGGCAGCTCCGGGAGCACGGCCGGCTCACCGCGCCGCGAGTCCGGCGGGCGGCCGCCGGTTCGCGACCACGGCGTCGACGAGCCCGTACGCGACCGCCCCCTGCGCGTCGAGGACGGTGAGGCGGTCGAGGTCCGCCTCGACCTGCTCGCGGGTCCTGCCGGTGTGCCCGGCGAGGAGTCCGGTCATCAGGGCGCGCAGCCGCAGCAGCTCGCGTGCCTGGAGGTCGAGGTCGTCGATCTGTCCCCGCGCCGGTTCGTCCAGGGCGGGCTGCCGCAGGGTGACCCGGGCACCGGGGAGCGTCATCCGCTTTCCCGGGGTGCCGGCGGCGAGCAGGACGGCCGCGGTCGAGCCGGCCTGGCCGAGGCAGACCGTCTCCACGTCGCAGTAGAGCGTGGTCATCGTGTCGTGGATCGCGGTCATGGCGGTGACCGAGCCGCCGGGGGAGTGGATGTAGAGCGAGATGTCCTGCCCCGGGGCCGCGTGGTCGAGGTACAGGAGGTGGGCGATGACGTCGTTGGCGGCGGTCTCGTCGATCGGCGTGCCGAGGAAGACGATCCGCGCGTCGAGCAGTTTGGAGTGGGGGTCGAGGGTCCGGGTTCCGAAGCTCGTTCGCTCCGTGAAGGCGGGCAGTGCGTGGCGCGCGTCCATGGCAGGGCACCTCCATGTAAAAAATGTACAGGACGTACAGACCGTAAGATGAGGAGCATGACCTACGAGATCCCGGTGACGCAAGCGCGAGCCGAGCTCGCCGACCTCATCAACCGCGTCGTGTACGGGAACGAGCGCGTCGTCGTGACCCGGCACGGAAAGCCGCTCGTCGCCCTCGTCTCCGCCGCTGACCTGGAACGACTCGAGAAGCTGGCGGCCGTCGCTGAGGACGCGCCCGAGGAGCGGGTGATCAGCACGGTCTCGGGGCCGGTCCCCCTCGACTCCGCTCCCGGCGAACAGCACCGCTTCGGCATCGCGGCCCACCACCGCGGTCCCGGCGCCTCCTGAGGCGGCCGGCCGCACCGCGAATCCCGGCCCGCCGTACCGTGAACTCGCCCCGCCCCAGTCCGATGATCATGGAAATGCAAAGCCGGAGTTAACGAGCCGGAAAAACTTCCGCCCTAACGTGCAATGTCTGGCCGTGCGCCGCATCTCGGCAGCTCAACAGAGTGTTGACGGTCGGTAGGGTCCGCAGCTGTCCGGGTGTTTCCCGGCGCACGACTGTGAGGTGGAAGAGTGCAACTCAGCCCGCACGAGCAGGAACGCCTGCTCATCCATGTCGCCGCCGACGTGGCGGAGAAGCGCAGGGCCCGGGGTGTCAGGCTCAACCACCCCGAGTCCGTCGCCCTCATCACCGCCCACGTCCTCGAAGGCGCCCGCGACGGCCGCACCGTCGCCGAACTCATGGCCTCCGGGCGCAAGGTGCTCTCCCGCGACGACGTCATGGAGGGCATCCCGGAGATGATCCACGACGTCCAGGTCGAGGCCACCTTCCCGGACGGCACCAAGCTCGTCACCGTCCACGACCCCATCGTCTGAACGGGACCGCCGCCGATGATCCCCGGAGAGATCCTGTACGCCGACGGCCCCGTCACCCTCAACGAGGGGCGCCCCGTCACCCGCCTGACCGTCCTCAACGCCGCCGACCGGCCCGTCCAGGTCGGCTCCCACTACCACTTCGCCGAGGTCAACCCGGGCCTGGAGTTCGACCGTTCCGCCGCCCACGGCCGGCGGCTGAACATCGCCGCGGGCACCGCCGTCCGCTTCGAACCCGGCGTCCCCGTCGAGGTCGAGCTCGTCCCCCTGGCCGGCCGCCGGATCGTGCCCGGTCTGCGGGGCGCGACCGCGGGCCCCCTCGACCCCACCGGTCCACGCGCGACCGCGGGCCCCCTCGACCCCACCGGACCACGGAAGGGCGGCGACCGTGCCTGACCTCCACCGCGCCGTCTACGCCGACCTGTTCGGCCCCACCACCGGCGACCGCGTCCGGCTCGCCGACACCGACCTCCTCGTCGAGATCGAGGAGGACCGCTCCGGCGGACCCGGCCTCGCCGGAGAGGAGGCCGTCTTCGGCGGCGGCAAGGTCGTCCGCGAGTCCATGGGCCAGGCCCGCACGACCCGCGCCGAGGGCGCCCCCGACACCGTGATCACCGGCGCCCTGATCATCGACCACTGGGGCGTCGTCAAGGCCGACATCGGCATCCGCGACGGCCGCATCACCGGCATCGGCAAGGCGGGCAACCCCGACACCATGGACGGGGTCCACCCCGACCTCGTCATCGGCCCCGAGACCGAGATCGTCGTCGGCAACGGCCGGATCGTCACCGCGGGCGCCGTCGACGCCCACGTCCACTTCATCTCGCCGACCGTCGTCGAGCAGGCCCTCGCCACCGGCGTCACCACCCTCGTCGGCGGCGGCACCGGCCCCGCCGAGGGCACCAAGGCCACCACCATCACCCCCGGCCCCTGGCACATGGCCCGGATGTTCGAGGCCCTCGACACGTTCCCCGTCAACATCGGCCTGCTCGGCAAGGGCAACACCATGTCCCGGGAGGCCATGCACTCCCAACTCCGCGGCGGCGCAATCGGATTCAAGATCCACGAGGACTGGGGGGCCACCCCGGCCGTCATCGACGCCTGCCTCTCCGTCTGCGAGGAGACCGGCGCCCAGCTCGCCATCCACACCGACACCCTCAACGAGGCCGGCTTCGTCGGCGACACCCTCGCCGCCGTCGCAGGGCGGACCATCCACGCGTACCACACGGAGGGAGCGGGCGGCGGCCACGCCCCCGACATCATCACCGTCGTCTCCGAGCCGTACGTCCTGCCCAGCTCGACCAACCCCACCCGGCCGCACACCGTCAACACCATCGAGGAACACCTCGACATGCTGATGGTCTGCCACCACCTCAACCCGGCCGTCCCCGAGGACCTCGCCTTCGCCGAGTCCCGCATCCGGCCCTCCACCATCGCCGCCGAGGACGTCCTCCACGACCTCGGCGCCATCTCGATCATCTCCTCCGACTCCCAGGCCATGGGGCGCATCGGCGAGGTGATCACCCGCACCTGGCAGACCGCGCACGTCATGAAGAAGCGCCGCGGCGCCCTGCCCGGCGACGGCCGCGCCGACAACCGCCGCGCCCGCCGCTACGTCGCCAAGTACACGATCAACCCCGCCGTGGCCCAGGGCATGGACCACCTCATCGGTTCCGTCGAGACCGGCAAGCTCGCCGACCTGGTGCTCTGGGAGCCCGCCTTCTTCGGCGTGAAACCGCTCCTCGTCCTCAAGGGCGGCCAGATCGCGTACGCGCAGATGGGCGACGCCAACGCCTCCATCCCCACCCCCCAGCCCGTCCTGCCCCGGCCGATGTTCGGCGCCCTCGGCAAGGCCGCCGCGGCCGGCTCGCTCAACTTCGTCTCCGCCGCCGCCATCGAGGACGACCTGCCCCAACGTCTCGGCGTCGACAAGGAGTTCACCGCGATCGGCTCCACCCGTCGGATCACCAAGGCGGACATGCGCGAGAACGACGCCCTGCCCCGCGTCGAGGTGGACGCCGACACCTTCACCGTCACCATCGACGGCGACCCCGTCGAACCCGCACCGGCCACGGAACTCCCCATGGCCCAGCGCTACTTCCTCTTCTGATGACCCGCTCCGCACTCCTGGTGCTCGCCGACGGGCGCTTCCCCGCCGGCGGGCACGCCCACTCGGGCGGCGCCGAGGCCGCCGTCAAGGCCGGCCGCCTCAAGGACGCCGCCGACCTGGAGGCCTTCTGCCGGGGCCGCCTGCACACCACCGGCCTCACCTCGGCCGCCCTCGCCGCCGCGGCCGCGCTCGGCCACGACCCGCACGCCCTGGACGAGGCCGCCGACGCCCGCACGCCCTCACCCGCCCTGCGGGCCGCCGCCCGCAGGCTCGGCCGCCAGCTCCTGCGGGCCGGCCGCGCCGCCTGGCCGGCCCCCGAACTCGACGCGCTCGCGACCGCGTTCCCGCGCGGCGCCCACCAGCCCGTCGTCCTCGGCACCGTCGCCCGCGCCGCCGGGCTCGGCCCCGAGGACGCCGCCCACTGCGTCGCGTACGAGACGATCGGCGGCCCCGCGACGGCCGCCGTCCGGCTCCTCGGCCTCGACCCGTACCGGGCGACCGCCGTCCTCGCCCGCCTCGCCCCCGAGGCGGACGAGGTCGTCGCCCGCGCCACCGCCGCCGCGCACCAGGGCGTCGACGCCCTGCCCGCCGCCTCCGCCCCCCTCCTCGACCTCACCGCAGAACAGCACGCGACCTGGCCCGTCCGCCTCTTCGCCTCCTGAGGACCGACCGGAACCCCACCCGCCCGCACGACTGGAGCCGCACCCATGCACCTCGACCACGACCACGCCCACCACGGCGCCGTCTCCGCCGACGCCCACCGGCCCGACGGCAGCCGCCGCGCGCTGCGCGTCGGTCTCGGCGGACCCGTCGGATCCGGCAAGACCGCCACCGTCGCCGCCCTCTGCCGGATCCTGCGCGACAGCCTCTCCCTCGCCGTCGTCACCAACGACATCTACACCCGCGAGGACGCCGAGTTCCTGCTCCGCGAGGCCGTCCTGCCGCCCGAGCGCATCCGGGCCGTCGAGACCGGCGCCTGCCCGCACACCGCCATCCGCGACGACATCTCCGCCAACCTCGAAGCCGTCGAGGAGCTGGAGGAGGCCGTCGGCCCGCTCGACCTGATCCTCGTCGAGTCCGGCGGCGACAACCTCACCGCCACCTTCTCCAAGGGCCTCGTCGACGCCCAGGTCTTCGTCATCGACGTCGCCGGCGGCGACGACATCCCCCGCAAGGGCGGCCCCGGCGTCACCACCGCCGACCTCCTCGTCGTCAACAAGACCGACCTCGCCCCGTACGTCGGCTCCGACCTCGACCGGATGGCCCGCGACGCCAAGGAGCAGCGCGGCGACCTGCCCGTCGCCTTCACCTCCCTGCGCGCCGAGAACGGCGTCGGCCCCGTCGCCGACTGGGTGCGCGCGCGGCTCGCCGCCTGGGCCGCATGAGCCTGCGCGCCACCGCCCGCGTCGTCGCCGCCGCCGACGGCACCCTGCCGGTCCTGGAGAGCGCCGGTCCGCTCGCCCTGCGCCGCACCCGCGCCCCCGGCCCGTACACCCGCGTCACCGTCGTCGGTGCCATGAGCGCCCCACTGGGCCGCGACCGGCTCGCCCTTGAGACCGAGGTGCGGGACGGGGCGCGGCTCCTCGTCGACGCGGCCGCCGCCACGCTCGCCCTCCCCGGCCGGGCGCCCGGCCCCGCCACGTACGACGTCCGGCTCTCCGTCGGCGACGGGGCCGAACTCCGCTGGCTCCCCGAGCAGCTCGTCTCCGCCCACGGCTCCGACCTGCGCGCGCGCACCACCGTCGCACTCGCGCCCACCGCACGGCTCGTGCTCCGCGAGGAGCAGGTCCTCGGCCGGCACGGCGAGCCACCCGGCACGCTCGTCTCCCGGCTCACCGTCCGCCGCGCCGGGCGCCCCCTGTTCGACCAGGAGGTGGCGTACGGCCCCGGCGCCCCCGGCGGCTGGGACGGCGGCGCGGTCCTCGCCGGCCACCGGGCCGTCGGTCAACTCCTCGTCGTCGACCCCAGCTTGGCGGAGAAGCCGGTCGCACCCCGGCTCCTCGGCGAGCATGCCGCGCTCACCCCGCTCGCCGGACCCGCCGCCCTCGCCACCGTCGTCGCGCCGGACGCACTCGTGCTGCGCAGGGTCCTCGACGAGGCCCTGGAGTTCCTGGCCCCGTCCTGACCGGGCGACCCGGGTGCACCGCTCAGCGGAACACCGTCACCGGTTATGGGTTCGGCAAAGAACACCTGTACGGACTTACGCCGTGCCGTCCGGAAACGAAAGGATCCCCCGGACAGAACGACACCCACAGGGGGAGGACTTGTGAGACGACGCACGGCAGTGTTCGGCTCGGCGGCCACGCTCATATCGGGCGCGCTCGCCGCGGGCGTGCTCGCGGCCCCGGCGGCCAGCGCCGACACCGAGACCCGGCAGCTGCGCGACGCGGAGGCCATCGGCGTCGCCGTGGCCGCCGCGCAGGCCGCGCGCACCGGCATCGACTGGCAGGACTGTCCGGCCGACTGGGGCCTGGAGAAGCCGATCCAGTGCGGCTGGGTCACCGTCCCGGTCGACTACGCCAAGCCGTACGGCAAGAAGATCAAGATCGCCGTCGACCGCATCGCGGCCACCGGCACCGAGGGCGAACGTCAGGGCGCCCTGCTCTACAACCCGGGCGGCCCCGGCGGCTCCGGCCTGCGCTTCCCGCGCCGGGTCACCACCAAGAACAAGATCTGGGCGAACACCGCCAAGGCCTACGACTTCGTGGGCTTCGACCCGCGCGGCGTCGGCAAGTCGGCCCCCATCTCCTGCGTCGACCCGACCGAGTTCGTCAAGGGCCCGAAGGCCGACCCGGTCCCCGACAGCGAGGCCGACAAGCTCGCGCAGCGCAAGCTCGCCGCCGAGTACGCCAAGGGCTGCGCCGAGAAGAGCGGCGACATGCTGCCGCACATGACCACCCGCAACACCGCCCGCGACCTCGACGTCGTCCGCGCCGCCCTCGGCGAGGCCAAGCTGAACTTCGTCGGCGTCTCGTACGGCACCTACCTCGGCGCCGTCTACGGCACCCTCTTCCCGACGCACGTCCGCCGCATGGTCCTGGACAGCGTCGTCAACCCGTCGAAGCAGAAGATCTGGTACGAGGCCAACCTCGACCAGGACATCGCCTTCGAGGGCCGCCTCAAGGACTGGATGACCTGGGTCGCCCAGCACGACGCCACCTTCCACCTCGGCGACACCTACGACGAGGTCCGCGGGCAGTGGGACACCCTGCGCGCCGCCGCCAAGAAGGAGCCCCTCGGCGGCAAGGTCGGCCCGGCCGAGCTCATCGGCTTCTTCCAGAACGCCCCCTACTACGACTCCATGTGGGTCCCGGTCGCCGAGGCCTGGAGCGCGTACGCCGCCGGGGACCCGCAGCCGCTGATCGACTCGGCCGCCTCGGACCCGACCGACACCGCCGGCAACATCGCCTCCGAGAACGGCAACGCCGTCTACACGGCCGTCGAGTGCGCCGACGCGCCCTGGCCGACCAGCTGGAAGAAGTGGGACCGGGACAACAGCCGGCTCCACGAGCAGTACCCGTTCATGACCTGGGCCAACGCCTGGATGAACCTGCCCTGCGCCACCTGGTCCGCCCCGCGCCAGCGCCCGACCGAGGTGAAGACCGGCAAGGGCCTGCCGCCGGTGCTCATCACACAGGCCGAGCGCGACGCCGCCACCCCGTACGGCGGCGCCGTCGAGCTGCACAAGCGGTTCAAGGGCTCGCGCCTCATCACGGAGAAGGACGCCGGATCGCACGGCGTCACCAACCTCGCCAACGCCTGCGTGAACACCCGGGTGGAGGCCTACCTCCTCACCGGGAAGCTGGACGAGCGGGACGTGACGTGCGAGCCGCACGCCGTCCCGCAGCCGTGACGCGGCCGGTGTGACGGGAGGGGCGGCCGTCCGACGGCCGCCCCTCCTCGCTCCTCCGCCCCCTTCGGGCCGCCGCCTACGCGTCCGCTCCGGCCGCGCCCTCCGCGTCCGCCGCCTTCACCACGGCCGCGTACTCGTCGACGTACTCCTGCCCGGAGAGCCGCAGGATCTCGTACATGATCTCGTCCGTCACCGCGCGGACCACCGCCTTCTCGTCCGCCGATCCGGCGAAGCGCGAGAAGTCGAGCGGCGGCCCGAACCGGACCGTCACCCGCCGGATCCGCGGCACGACCCGCCCCGGCGGCTGGATCTCGAACGTCCCCACCATCGCGCACGGCACCACCGGCACCCCGGCCGTCAGCGCCATCACCGCGACCCCCACCTTGCCCTTGTAGAGCCGCCCGTCGTGCGAGCGCGTCCCCTCCGGATAGATCCCGAGCAGCTCGCCGCGCTCCAGCACCCCGAGTCCCTCGCGGATCGCGGCCCGCCCCGCCTCCTTGCCCGACCGGTCCACCGGGATCTGCCCCGCCGCCCGGAAGAACGCGGCGGTCAACCGGCCCTTCAGCCCCGGCCCGGTGAAGTACTCCTGCTTCGCGAGGAAGGTGATCCGCCGGTGCAGGACCGCCGGCATCAGGAAGTGGTCCGAGAAGGACAGGTGGTTCCCCGCGACGATCGCGGCCCCCTCCTCCGGCACGTGCTCGATCCCCTCGATCCGCGGCCGGAAGAGCAGCCGCAGCAGCGGCCCGAGCAGTACGTACTTCAACAGCTGGTAGAACACCGGCAGCCCCCGTTCGTCGTGGATCGGTCAAGGCCGTTGTAACCGCCCGCGGCCCCGTGGTCCACTGGTGGGGGAGCGTGAACCATGACAGGCGAGCGCGGTACGAGGCGCACCGGCCGATTCCTCGCAGCGCTGCTGTGCGCGGCGACCGCGGCCGGGCTGTACGGCTGCTCCGACGGCGGCGCCCCCAAACCCCCGCCCGTGCCTCCGGCCGCTTCACAACCGAGCGGGCTCTCGCCCCTCACCGGCCTGCCCGCCCGGCCCGCCCCCGCCCTGGCCGTCAAGATCGACAACGTTCCCGCGGCCCGCCCCCACACCGGCCTCGGCGCCGCCGACCTGGTCTACGTCGAACAGGTCGAGGGCGGCGTCACCCGGCTCATGGCCGTCTACACCTCCCGCCTCCCCGAACGCGTCGGCCCGGTCCGCAGCGCCCGCGAGACCGACCTCGCCGTCCTGACCCCCTTCGGCCGCCCCGTCCTCGCCTACTCCGGAGCGCAGGGCGCGCTCCAGCCGCTCCTGCGCGCCGCCCCGTTGCACCCCGTCACCGAGAGCACCGCACCCGGGGCCTTCGTGCGTTCCCCGGACCGCGCCGCCCCGCACAACCTCTACCTCCGCCCGGAGCGCGCCCTCGCCGCCGCACCCGACGCGGGCGACGTCCCCGACGTCGGCTTCCGCTTCGGCCCCGCCCCCGGCGGCGGCACCCGCGCCGACACCACGGCCGTCCGCTACCCCGCCGCCCGCTACACCTTCACCTGGTCCGCCGCCGACCGGGCCTGGCGCGTCGCCATGGACGGCCGCCCGGCGCGCACCACCGACACCGGACCCCTGGCCCCCAGGACCGTCGTCGTCCAGTACGTCACGGTGCGCCCCTCCGGCTTCCGCGACCGGGGCGGCGCCGTCTCCCCGTACACCGAGACCGTCGGCAGCGGCAGCGCCCTCGTCCTGCGGGACGGCCGCGCCCACGAGGCCCGCTGGTCCCGCCCCGCGGCCGGCTCCGGCACCACCTTCACCACCCCGGCCGGAACCCCGCTGCCCTTCGCCACCGGACAGGTCTGGGTCGTGCTCGCCCCGCGCGGCTAGGGGGTGTCTCTTCCGGTTCAGCCCCGCTGGGTGCCACCGCCCGGAGGGCGGGCGCGCCGCGGGTCCGCGGGCGCGGCGCTGTCGGCGGCCGCCATCCCGATCGTCGCCACACCCAGCACGATCCAGGCGAACCAGAGCCAGCCGCTGCTGCCGAGCGCCACCGTGTACGCCGTCGTGAGGAACAGCGCCGCGCCGGTGAGCGCGGCCATCGTCTTCGTGGGACCGGACATCATCGCTCAGCCCTCCTCGAAGCCATCGTGACCCCTGGAGAGGGGCGCGCGCCACCCCCGTGCACGCCCCCGGCCCGCGGACCGGCGCCCGCGGCCCGCGCCTGCGGCCTTCCGCTACCGCCCGCGCGCCTGGAGCGAGGCCAGGTACGCGTTGTACGCCTCCAGCTCCTTGTCGCCGTCCCGGTCCGCCGCCCGGTCCTTGCGGACCGCCTGCCGCTGCTCGGAGTGGTACCACTGGTAGACCAGCGCGATCAGCACGAGCACGGACGGGATCTCGCTGAACGCCCAGGCGATGCCGCCGGCCGCGTTCTGGTCGGCGAGGGCGTCGATCCCGAGCGAGGCCGGGGGGTTCCGGTACGCCTCCACCATCGGCTCGCTCGCCATCATCAGCGCGATGCCGAAGAAGGCGTGGAACGGCATGCCCGCGAAGAGCTCCAGCATCCGCATCACGTACCCCGGCCGGTGCGGGCCCGGGTCCACGCCCATGATCGGCCAGAAGAAGACCAGGCCCACCATGAGGAAGTGCACCATCATCCCGACGTGGCCCGGCTTCGAGCCCATCAGGAAGTCGAAGAGCGGCGTGAAGTACAGCGCGTACAGGCTCGCGATGAACATCGGGATCGTGAAGCCGGGGTGCGTGATCACCCGCATGTACCGGCTGTGCAGCAGCTTCAGGAGCAGCTCGCGCGGACCGGTGGAGCCGCGCCCGGCCACCGGCAGGGCCCGCAGCGCGAGCGTGACGGGCGCGCCGAGCAGCAGCAGGATCGGCGAGAGCATGGAGATCACCATGTGCTGCACCATGTGGACGCTGAACATGACCATGCCGTAGTCGTTGAGCCTGGTGCACATCACCAGCGCGATGGTCAGCACGCCCACGACGAAGAACACGGTCCGGCTCACCGGCCAGGCGTCCCCGCGTCCCCGCAGCCGCGCCACGCCCCAGCCGTACAGGCCGAGCGCCGCGAGGCAGCCGATCAGGAAGAACAGGTCGGGAGAGAACTCCAGGCCACGCCCCAGCGTGAACGGCGGCAGATCCGTGGTCATGCCGTGCCCGCTGTGATCCATCAGTTACTCCTGGAGCCCGATTCGCGCTTGTTGTCCGCACCAGACTAGAACCGCCCCCGGCCGCGACTGCGACCGGGGGCGGTTCCTGGTTCGGCGGGCCGGACCGCGGTGGTCCGGAACCGGGTTCTCAGAGCACGCACTCCGCCTCGGCGTAGCGGTCGGCCGGGACCGTCTTCAGGGACTCCACCGCCCGCGCCAGCGGCACCATGGTGATGTCCGTGCCGCGCAGCGCCGTCATCATGCCGAACTCGCCGCGGTGCGCCGCCTCGACCGCGTGCCAGCCGAAGCGGGTCGCGAGGACGCGGTCGTACGCGGTCGGCGTGCCGCCCCGCTGGACGTGGCCCAGGATGACCGGGCGGGCCTCCTTGCCGAGCCGCCGCTCCAGCTCGACGGAGAGCTGGTTGGCGACGCCGGTGAACCGCTCGTGGCCGTAGATGTCGGTGCCGGCGGTCTTGAAGTCCATCGTGCCCTCGCGGGGCTTGGCGCCCTCGGCCACGACGACGATCGCGAAGCGCTTGCCGTCCTCGAAGCGACGGCCGACCCGCTCGGTCAGCTCGTCGATGTCGAAGGGGCGCTCGGGCACGACGACGGCGTGCGCGCCGGCCGCCATGCCGGACTGCAGGGCTATCCAGCCCGTGTGACGGCCCATGACCTCGACGACGAGCACGCGCTGGTGGGACTCGGCGGTGGTCTTCAGCCGGTCGAGGGCCTCGGTCGCGACGGTGACGGCGGTGTCGAAGCCGAAGGTCACGTCGGTCGAGGCGATGTCGTTGTCGATGGTCTTCGGCACGCCGACGATCGGCAGACCCGCCTCGGAGAGGAGGTTGGCGGCCTTGAGCGTGCCCTCGCCGCCGATCGGGATGATCGCGTCGAGGCCGAGGTCCGCGACGTGGCCGCGGGCGCGCTCGACGCCGTCGACCAGGTGGGCGGGCTGGACGCGGGAGGAGCCGAGGATGGTGCCGCCGCGGGCCAGGATGCCGTTCACCGCGTCGAGGTCGAGCTTGCGGTAGTCGCAGTCCAGCAGGCCCCTCCAGCCGTCGTGGAAGCCGATGACCTCGTCACCGTGGTCGACGACGGCGCGGTGCACGACGGAACGGATGACGGCATTCAGACCGGGGCAGTCTCCGCCGGAGGTGAGCACACCAATGCGCATAGCCCAAAAACCTTTGCAACGTGGGCCGACTCCCGGACCACGTCGTCCGGCTGGATTCCCCGCCACCCTATCGGTGCAGGATGGCGGGGCCGAACCGGATGTCCGAACAGTGGACACCGTATTTTCGTACGACGCCCTTTCCCGGGCGGTTCAGGAGGGCTGCGTCGCCGCCGCGATGCGCTCGGCGCGCAGCGCCTCGTACCACCGGTCGTCGGTCGGCGGCAGCGCGTTCACGTCGAGGGCCAGCTTCAGGAGCAGGTCCGCGATCTGCGGGTTGCGGGCCATGACGGGGCCGTGCATGTACGTGCCGAACACGGTGTCGTTGTACGCGCCCTCGGTGCCGTCGCCGGTGCCGTTGCCCTTGCCGAACACGGTCCGGGCGAACGGGCGGGCGGTCGGGCCGAGATGGGTGATGCCCTGGTGGTTCTCGAAGCCGGTGAGCTGCGGGAGGCCGAGGCGCGGGTCGATGTCCCCGAGGACGTCGCCGACGCACCGGGCGCCCTCGCCGCGGACGGTGGTCACGTCGAGGAGGCCGAGGCCGGGCTGCCGCTCGCCGACGTCGTTGACGAACTCGTGGCCCAGGATCTGGTAGCCGGCGCAGACCGAGAAGATGATCGCCCCGTTGGACGCGGCCCGCGACAGGCCGCCGTCGCGGAGCAGGCGTTCGGCCGCGAGCCGCTGCGGCCGGTCCTCGCCGCCCCCGATGAGGTAGATGTCGCCGGAGGTCGGGACGGGCTGGTCGCTGCGGACGTCGACGCGCTCGACGTTGAGGCCGCGCTGGCGGGCGCGGCGCTCGACGACCAGGACGTTGCCCTGGTCGCCGTAGGTGCTGAGCAGGTCCGGGTAGACCCAGACCAGCCGCAGGCTGCTGTCACTCATGCTGCTTCAGTCCTCTTCGGGTCAGTTGCCGACGCGGCGGCGGACGTCCTGGAAGGCGGTGTAGTTGGCGATCAGCTCGATCTGCCCGGGCGGGGCCATGGTGACGGCCTCGTCGAGCGTCTCGCAGACGCGGAAGTCCACGCCCGCGACCTCCAGGCGGACCGCCAGGTCCAGCTTCCGGTCGCCGATCACCATGATCGGGTGGCCGGCGAGCCGTCCGTAGTCCACGTCCCACAGCCAGGAGGTGTCCGTGCCGTCGGCGCCGCGCGCGTTGACGGAGAGGATCACCGGGGCCGGCGGGCCGTCGATGAGGGAGAACGTCTCCAGCCAGCCCGCCGGATTCTTGGCGAGCAGCAGCCGCAGGTCGCGGCCCTGGAAGGAGACCACGTCGTACCGTCCGGCGACGGCCTGCACCTGGTACATGCGCTCCAGGGCCACCTGCGGGGGCACGCCGAAGACGGCGGCGACGGCGGCCGAGGTGGCGGCGTTGGCCTTGTTGGCGCGGCCGGGCAGCTGCAGCCGGATCGGCCAGGCCGAGCCGTGCGGGTCGAGGACGTGGTCCCCGCTGAGCGCCCAGCTGGGGGCGGGGCGGCGGAAGCCGCACTCGCCGCAGAACCAGTCGTCGCCGGGGCGCTGCATGACACCGCCGCAGGCGGGGCAGGACCAGGCGTCGTCCTTCCACTCCTGGCCGGCGGCGACCCACACCACGTTGGGGGAGGAGGACGCGGCCCAGACGATCAGCGGGTCGTCGGCGTTGGCGATGACGACGGCCTTGGTGCCGTTGAGGCCCTCGCGCCACTTCTCGGCGAGCATCCGGGTCTCGGCGGCGCGGTCGAGCTGGTCGCGGGAGAGGTTGAGCAGCGCGATCGCCTTCGGCGTGGTGTCGCGGGCGACCCCGGCGAGGTACTTCTCGTCGACCTCGATGACACCGAACTTGGCGTCCGAGCCGCCGGCGAGCGCCGAGGTGATGCCCGCGGGCATGTTGGCGCCGAGGGCGTTGGAGACCACGGGGCCGCTGGCGCGCAGCGCCTCCGCGATCAGCCGGGTCGTGGTCGTCTTGCCGTTGGTCGCGGACACGAGGACGACGTCCAGGTGCTGAGCGAGCCGCCCCAGCAGGTCCGGGTCGAGCTTGAGCGCCACCCGGCCGCCGATCACCGATCCGCTGCCGCGTCCGGCCGCCCGCGACACCGCGGCGGCGGCCTTGCCCGCCGTCACGGCCAGCTTGGCACGCGGCGACAGCGGCTCTGGATTACCGGGGTGTCCTGACATCGTCCTTGTTCCTCCTTGCGTCGGTCCGGGCTCAGCCTATCGAGATCCGGCCAGCAGCCCGAACCGCGGCACCGCCGAGCGACCGTACGAAACATCCAGGTCACAGCGGACCGTACCCTTACCGCCATGCGAAACCGGCCCATCCCCGGCAGTTCCGGCCAGGTCCGAGCGATGACTCTGCTCGGCGACCCCGTCCTGCACGCCCCCTGCGAGACCGTCACCGACTTCGGTCCCGAACTCTCCCGCCTCGTCGAGGACATGTTCGCGACCATGTACGCCGCCCACGGCGTGGGCCTCGCGGCGAACCAGGTGGGCGTCGGCCTGCGGGTCTTCGTCTACGACTGCCCGGACGACGAGGAGGTCCGTCACCTCGGCCACGTGGTGAACCCGCGTCTCGTGGCGGCCGACGGGGATGTGGTCCGGGGGCCGGAGGGCTGTCTCTCCCTGCCGGGCCTGGAGGCCCCGACGCCCCGTTACGACCGCGCGGTGGTCGAGGGCGTACGGACGGACGGCACTCCGGTACGGATCGAGGGCACGGGTTTCTTCGCCCGCTGCCTCCAGCACGAGACGGACCACCTGGAGGGCGGGGTCTACGCGGACCGGGTCACGGGGTGGCGCAAGTCACGTCTGCTGCGCGCGATCCGGAAGGAGCCGTGGGGGACGGGAGCGACGGCACTGCGCGACTGAGCGCGGGCCCGCCGGGCTCCGGGGCCCCGGGTCGGAGCCCGGCCCCGAGGCTTCTCCCGGTCAGCAGCCCGGCCCGCTCGGTCAGAGGCCCGGCCCGAGGCCCCGCTCGGTCAGAAGCCCGGCCCGTCCGCCCGGTCGGGCGCCTGGGCGAGGCGGCCCCACAGGACGTCGGCCAATGCGGCCACCAGCTCCGCGCGCGAGCAGGGGCGCTCGCCGAGCCACCAGTCCCCGGCCGCGTGCATCATGCCGACGATGCCGTGGCCCCAGATCCGGGCCTGGGCCTCGCCGCCGGGGCCCAGGTCGACGCGCTCGGCGATGACCTGGCCGAGCTCCTCGCCCATGCGGCGCAGGAGCGGGGCCGAGTGGCGGCCGACGTCGAAGCCCTGCTCGGACTGGTGCGACTCCTCCGCCGGGTGCATGAGGAAGCGGTAGACCTGCGGCATCGCCTCGATGGAGGCGAGGTAGGTGTCGAGGGTGGCCTCGACGCGGCGACGGCGGTCGGCGGGGGCGTCGAGCGCCGCGCGCAGGGCGGCGAGCAGGGCGTCCGTGTGCCGGGTGGCGAGGGCGCGGTAGAGGCCGCCCTTGTCGCCGAAGTGGCGGTAGAGGATCGGCTTGGTGATGCCGGCCTCGGCCGCGATCGCGTTCATGGACGCCTTGGGGCCGTCCCGGAGCACCACCCGGTCCGCCGCCTCCAGCAGTTCGCGCCGTCGCTGCTCGGCGGGCTTCTGCTGGTCGGTGGTCCGGTGTGTGATGTCCATAGCGTGTCTCCCCGCCCGTGCGATTCCGTGAGGCTGTCGCAACGTAACACCACAGCGGCACCCGGTGCCGATCGGTCCGAACCGCTCCGCCGCAGGTTGACAGGCTGTACCCGCCGGTAACAGACTGGTGTTACCGCAAGTAACATACTGCTGGGAGGGAAAATGGCCGAGTTCACGCTCGAACTCAACGACGACCAGAAGCAGGTGCGCGACTGGCTGCACGGCTTCGCCGCCGATGTGATGCGTCCGGCGGCCGCCGAATGGGACGAGCGTGAGGAGACCCCCTGGCCGATCATCCAGGAAGCGGCCAAGCTCGGCATCTATTCGCTCGACTTCTACGCCCAGCAGTTCTTCGACCCCACCGGCCTCGGCATCCCGATGACCATGGAGGAGCTCTTCTGGGGGGACGCCGGCATCGCCCTCTCCATCGTCGGCACCGGCCTGGCCGCCGTCGGCGTCCTCGCCAACGGTACCGAGGAGCAGATCGGCACCTGGGTCCCGCAGATGTACGGCGACGCGAACGACGTCAAGGTCGCCGCCTTCTGCTCCTCCGAGCCCGACGCCGGTTCCGACGTGGCCTCGATGCGCACCCGCGCCGTCTACGACGAGGCCAAGGACGAGTGGGTCCTCAACGGCACCAAGACCTGGGCGACCAACGGCGGCATCGCGGGCGTCCACGTGGTGGTCGCGGTCGTCGACCCGGAGCTCGGCTCCAAGGGCCACGCCTCCTTCATCGTGCCGCCGAACACCCCCGGCCTCTCCCAGGGCCAGAAGTTCCAGAAGCACGGCATCCGCGCCTCCCACACCGCCGAGGTCGTCCTGGAGGACGTCCGCGTCCCCGGCTCCTGCCTGCTCGGCGGCAAGGAGAAGCTCGACGAGCGCCTCGCCCGGGCCCGCGAGAAGGCGAAGAGCGGCGGCGAGCGCGTGAAGAACGCCGCCATGGCCACCTTCGAGGCCTCCCGCCCCGCGGTCGGCGCCATGGCCGTCGGCACCGCCCGCGCCGCGTACGAGGTCGCCCTCGACTACGCCAGGACCCGCGTCCAGTTCGGCCGCCCGATCATCGAGAACCAGGGCGTCGCCTTCCAGCTCGCCGACATGCGCACGCAGATCGACGCGGCCCGCCTCCTCGTCTGGCGCGCCTCCTGGATGGCGACCGCCGGCAAGCCCTTCACCTCGGCCGAGGGCTCCATGTCCAAGCTGTACGCGAGCGAGGTCGCCAAGCAGGTCACCGCCCAGGCCATCCAGATCCTCGGCGGCAACGGCTACACCCGCGAGTACCCGGTGGAGCGGATGCACCGCGACGCGGCCATCTACACGATCTTCGAGGGCACGAGCGAGATCCAGCGCATGGTCATCAGCCGCGCCCTCGCCAGGTAGCCGCTCCGCCCGCGGTGTGCGACGACGAGGCCGGTGGCGACGCCGACGGCCCCGGCCGTCCGGAGCGACCCGCGGAACCCCGGCCGCGGCCTCGTGCCCGGCACCCTCAAGGCTCACACCACGCAGAACTCGTTGCCCTCCGGATCCCGGAGCACCACGGCGTAGTAGTCCATGCCGTGCGGCTCGTCCATCACGTACAGGACGGTGGCGCCGATCGCGGTGAGCCGGGCCACCTCGCCGTCCACCCGCTCCCGGCGCACCGCGAGCGGGACCGCCCGGCCACCGCCCACCTTGAGGTCCAGGTGGACCCGGTTCTTCACCGTCTTCGGCTCGGGGACCTGCTGGAACCAGACCCGGGGCCCCGCCCCCTTCGGGTCCACGATCGACTCCGGCAGCTCCCCGGCGGCCTCGCCCAGCTCCTCCTCCGGCACGCCGATCGCCCGCCAGTACTCCCGCCAGCTCCCGTGCCCCTCGGGCGGCGGGTCCGGCACGTACCGCAGCGCCTCCAGCCAGAAGGGCACCAGGCGCTGGGGGTCCGCGCAGTCGATCGTCAGTTGCAGCGTGAGCTCGGGCCGAGCGGCATCGTCCATGGGACGAGCCTGCCAGAGGCCACCGACAACCGGCCCGATCGCACCGCCCGGCCGGATCCGGCCCGGGTGCTCCCGCTCCCTACCCGCCCGTCACCCGCTGGGGGACAATGCTCCCGGCCACGACCCAGGGGGAGACGATCATGGCAACGACCATCCGCACCGAGGCACCCGAGCTGGCGGGCCTCCCGCTGCTCGGCTCGATGTTCGACCTCAAGAACGACTCGCTCGGCACCTTCCTGCGCGCCCGGCGCGAACACGGCGACGTCGTCCGCATCACCGCCGGACCGCCAGGCGTCCGCGCCACCGTCCACGGCGTCTTCTCAGCCGAGGGCGTCCAGCAGGTCCTCGCCGGGGAATCCGCCAACTTCCGCAAGGACAACGCCTTCTACCAGGAGGTCCGGGAGTCCTTCGGCAACGGCCTGCTCACCAGCCAGGACGACGACTACCTGCGCCAGCGCCGGCTCGTCCAGCCGCTCTTCACCAAGCGCCGCGTCGACGGCTACGCCGACGCCGTCGCCGCCGAGGTCACGACCCTCCTCGGCGAGTGGCGGGGCGACGGCGCCGCATCGGTCGACGTCCTCCACGAGATGACCCGGCTCGCCCTGCGCGCCGTCGCCCGCATCCTCTTCGGCACCGACGTCGACACGGCCGTCGAGGTCGTCGAACGCTGCTTCCCCGAGGTCGGCTCGTACGTCCTGCGCCGCGGCTACTCGCCGCTCAAGACGCCCCGCGCCCTGCCCACCCCCGGCAACCGCCGGGCCGCCGCCGTGCACAAGGCGCTCTACGAGGTCTGCGACCGGATCATCGCCGACCGCCGCGCCGCCGACCGCGCACCCGGCGACGGACAGGACCTCCTCACCCTGCTCGCCGAGGCCGAGAGCGCCGAGGACGGCAGCTTCGACGCCACCGAACTGCGCGAGCAGGTCCTCGTCTTCCTCGTCGCGGGACACGAGACCACCGCCACCTCGCTCGGCTTCGCCCTGCACCTCCTCGCCCGCCACCCCGAGGAGCAGAAGCGCGCCCTGGAGGAGGTCGACCGCGTCCTCGGCGGCCGCACCCCCGGCGCCGCGGACCTGGACGCCCTGCCCTACGTCACCCGGGTCCTCAAGGAGTCCATGCGGCTCTTCCCCGCCGCGCCCGTCATCGGCCGCAGGGCCGTCGCCGCCACCGAGATCGGTGGCGTCACGATCCCGGCCGGCGCGGACGTCGTCGTCGCCCCCTGGGTCACCCACCGCCACCCGGCCTACTGGGACGACGCCGAGCGCTTCGACCCGGACCGCTTCACCCCCGAGGCCGAGGCCGCCCGCCCCCGCTACGCCTGGTTCCCCTTCGGCGGCGGCCCCCGCGCCTGCATCGGCCAGCACTTCTCGATGCTGGAGTCGGTGATCGCCCTCGCGATGATCCTCCAGCGGTACGAGTTCGAGGCCATCGACGCCGAGGTGCCCGTCGCCCCCGCGATCACCCTCCAGGCGGCGGGACCCGCCCGCTGCCGCCTGCGCCCCCGCACCGGCTGACCCGGTCACGGACGGGCGGGCGCCGGGGACGACCCCGGCGCCCGCCCCACCCGTCAGGGGCGGGTCGCCACGACGACCGTCGCCCACCACTCCTCGGAGGTGAGCACCCGCGCCGCGAGCCCGTGCGCGGTCACCGCGGCGACGGCCGCGTCGGCCTGCCGCTCGCTCGTCTCGAACAGCAGGTGCCCGCCCGGAGCCAGCCATGCGGCGGCCCCGGCCGCCACCCGACGCAGCACGTCCAGCCCGTCCGCCCCGCCGTCGAGGGCGACGAGCGGCTCGTGGTCCCGCGCCTCCGGCGGCAGCAGCCCGACCTCCTCGGTCGGCACGTACGGCACGTTGGCGACCAGCACCTCCACGCGGCCCCGCAGCGCGGCGGGCAGCGGGGCGAAGAGATCGCCCTCGTACACGAGGCCGCCCCGCGGCTCCACGTTCCGCCGGGCGCAGACCACGGCCGCCGGCTCGATGTCCGCGGCGTGCACCTCCGCACCCGGCACCGCAGCCAGCAGCACCGCGGCCGCCGCGCCCGAACCGCAGCACAGGTCCACGCAGGCGGCGCCCGGCCGGGCCAGCTCCACCGCCCGCCCGACGAGGAACTCCGTCCTGCGCCGGGGCACGAACACCCCGGGGTCGACGTCGACCCGCAGCCCGGCGAAGTCCGCCCAGCCGACGACGTGCTCCAGCGGCAGGCCGGAGGCCCGCCGCTCGACCATCGCGTCGAGCTCGGCCGGCCCGGCCGCGGTGGCGAGGAGCATCTCCGCCTCCTCCTCGGCGAAGACACAGCCCGCCGCCCGCAGCCGGGTCACGACGTCGTGCTCAGGCAAGCTGGGCCTCGATCGCGGCGACGACCTCGGGGGCCTCGGGCTCGGTGCGCGGACGGAACCGGGTCACGCCGCCGTCGCGGCCGATGAGGAACTTCTCGAAGTTCCACTGCACGTCACCGGCCTCGCCCTCGGCGTCCGCGACCCGCGTCAGCTCCGCGTACAGCGGGTGGCGGTCGGCGCCGTTGACGTCCGTCTTCTCCAGCAGCGGGAACGTCACGCCGTACGTCGTCGAGCAGAACGTCTGAATCTCGTCCGCCGTCCCCGGCTCCTGTCCCAGGAACTGGTTGCACGGCACGCCGAGCACGGTGAAGCCGCGCTCCCCGTAGGCCTTCTGCAGCCGCTCCAGGCCCTCGTACTGCGGGGTCAGGCCGCACTTCGAGGCCACGTTCACCACCAGGACCGCGCGGTCCCGGTAGTCGGCAAGGGAGATCGGGTCACCGGTCAGGGTCGTCAGCGGAATGTCGTACAGACTCATGGGGAGCTCCTCGTCGAGACTAGGGTGTGATCACAACATGAGTGACGAACCACTGGCAATCGACATCGATTCCGCCGCCGACCCGGCCCCGCGCCCGATCCGGTGCCGCCTCTGCGGCCGCCCGCTGACCGGCGCGGACTCCCGCCGCACCGGCCTGGGCCCCACCTGCGACGCCAAGCTCCACCCGGCGCCGCCCGAGATCCGCACCCGCCGCCACGAGGTCGACCAGGACGCCCTGCCCGGCCTCTGAGCCGGTCAGAGCTTCCGGAACAGGCCCTCCTGGACCACCGAGACGAGCAGCCTGCCCTCCCGGTCGTAGATCCGGCCGCGGGCCAGGCCACGGCCCCCGGTCGCGATCGGCGACTCCTGGTCGTACAGGAACCACTCGTCGGCCCGGAAGGGGCGGTGGAACCACATCGCGTGGTCCAGGGACGCCATGTCGAAGCCGCGCGGACCCCACAGCGGCTCGACGGGGATCCGGACCGCGTCGAGGAGCGTCATGTCGGAGGCGTACGTCAGCGCGCACGTGTGGACGAGCGGGTCGTCGCCCAGCGGGCCCACCGCCCGCATCCACACGGCACTGCGCGGGTCGGCGTCCTTCACCTCCTCCCGCGTCCACCGCAGCCGGTCCACGTACCGGATGTCGAACGGCTGGCGCCGCGCCATCCGCTCCAGGGCCTCCGGAAGCGCCCCCAGGTGCTCGCGGATCTCGTCCGCCAGGTTCGGCAGGGTCTCCGGGTCGGTCAGGTGGCGCGGCGGCAGCTGGTGCTCGAAGGCCCCCTCCTCGGGCTTGTGGAAGGACGCCGTCAGATTGAAGATCGTCCGCCCCTCCTGGACCGCCGTGACCCGGCGGGTCGTGAAGGACCGGCCGTCGCGCACCCGCTCCACCTGGTACACGATCGGCACCCCCGGCCGCCCCGGCCGCAGGAAGTAGGCGTGCAGCGAGTGCACCGGACGGTCGCCCTCCGTCGTGCGCCCGGCCGCGACGAGGGCCTGGCCGGCGACCTGCCCGCCGAAGACCCGTTGCAGCGACTCCTGCGGGCTGCGCCCGCGGAAGATGTTGACCTCGATCTGCTCCAGGTCGAGCAGGTCCACGAGCCTCTCGGCGGGGTTGGTCACCTTCGTGCTCCTTCTACAGCTGTCCGACCGATGTCACACGCACGACCGCCCGGCCCTCCTCGTCGGAGGCCGCGAGGTCGACCTCCGCGCTGATGCCCCAGTCATGGTCGCCGTTCGGGTCGGCGAAGGTCTGCCGGACGCGCCACAGACCGTGCGCCGGGTCCTCCTCGATCGACAGGAGCTTGGGGCCGCGCGCGTCCGGACCCGTACCGAGGTCGTCGTACTCGTCCCAGTACCCGTCCATCGCCTCGCCCCACGCGTCCGCGTCCCAGCCCGACTCGGCGTCCAGCGCGCCCAGTTCGTCGACGTTGTCGAGAGCCGCGAGCTCCACCCGGCGGAACATCGTGTTGCGCACCAGGACCCGGAACGCCCGCGCGTTCGCCGTGACCGGCTTGACCTGGTCCGCCTTCTCCTGGGCCTCCTCGGCCGACTCGACCTCCGGGTTGGCCAGCTGCTCCCACTCGTCGAGCAACGAGGAGTCCACCTGCCGGACCATCTCGCCCAGCCAGGCGATCAGGTCCTCCAGGTCCTCCGTCTTGAGGTCGTCCGGAATGGTGTGGTCGAGCGCCTTGTACGCGCTCGCCAGGTACCGCAGCACGATGCCCTCGGTGCGCGCCAGCTCGTAGAAGGAGGTGAACTCCGTGAAGGACAGGGCCCGCTCGTACATGTCGCGGATCACCGACTTCGGCGACACCGGGTGGTCGCCGACCCACGGGTGCGACTTCCGGTAGACGTTGTACGCGTGCCAGAGCAGCTCCTCCAGCGGCTTCGGGTACGAGATCTCCTGGAGCCGCTCCATCCGCTCCTCGTACTCGACCCCGTCGGCCTTCATCGCGCCGACGGCCTCGCCGCGCGCCTTGTTCTGCTGCGCCGCCAGGATCTGCCGCGGATCGTCGAGCGTCGACTCCACCACGGACACCATGTCCAGGGCGTACGACGGCGACTCCGGGTCCAGGAGGTCGAAGGCGGCCAGCGCGAACGTCGACAGCGGCTGGTTGAGCGCGAAGTCCTGCTGGAGGTCGACGGTCAGCCGGATCGTGCGGCCCTCCGCGTCCGGCGTGTCCAGCTGCTCCACCACACCGCCGTCGAGCAGCGAGCGGTAGATGGCGATGGCCCGCCGGATGTGCCGCAGCTGGTTCTTCCGCGGCTCGTGGTTGTCCTCCAGGAGCTTGCGCATGGCCTCGAAGGCGTTCCCCGGCCGCGCGATCACCGAGAGCAGCATGGTGTGGGTGACGCGGAAGCGGGAGGTCAGCGGCTCCGGCTCGGAGGCGATCAGCTTCTCGAAGGTGTTCTCCGACCAGGCGACGAAGCCCTCGGGGGCCTTCTTCCTGACCACCTTGCGCCGCTTCTTCGGGTCGTCGCCCGCCTTCGCCAGCGCCTTCTCGTTCTCGATGACGTGCTCCGGGGCCTGTGCCACCACGAAACCGGCCGTGTCGAAGCCCGCCCGGCCGGCCCGGCCGGCGATCTGGTGGAACTCCCGGGCCCGCAGCGTCCGCACCCGGTTGCCGTCGTACTTCGTGAGGGCCGTGAAGAGCACCGTACGGATCGGCACGTTCACGCCCACGCCGAGCGTGTCCGTCCCGCAGATCACCTTCAGCAGGCCCGCCTGGGCCAGCTTCTCCACGAGCCGCCGGTACTTCGGCAGCATGCCGGCGTGGTGCACGCCGATGCCGTGCCGCACGTACCGCGAGAGGTTCCGGCCGAAGGAGGTGGTGAACCGGAAGTTGCCGATCATCTCGGCGATCCGGTCCTTCTCCTCCCGGGTGCACATGTTGATGCTCATCAGCGACTGGGCCCGCTCCACGGCCTGCGCCTGCGTGAAGTGCACGATGTAGACCGGCGCCTGCTTGGTCTCCAGGAGCTCCGTCAGCGTCTCCGTGATCGGCGTCATCTCGTACTCGTACGAGAGCGGCACCGGCCGCGTCGCCGAGCGGACCACCGACGTCGGCCGGCCGGTCCGCCGGGTCAGGTCCTTCTCGAACATCGACACGTCGCCGAGCGTCGCCGACATCAGCACGAACTGCGCCTGCGGCAGTTCGAGCAGCGGGATCTGCCAGGCCCAGCCCCGGTCCGGCTCCGCGTAGAAGTGGAACTCGTCCATGACGACCTGGCCGATGTCCGCGTCCTTGCCGTCCCGCAGCGCGATCGAGGCCAGCACCTCGGCCGTGCAGCAGATGACGGGCGCGTCCGCGTTCACGGACGCGTCGCCGGTCAGCATGCCGACGTTCTCCGTGCCGAAGAGCTTGCACAGGTCGAAGAACTTCTCCGACACGAGCGCCTTGATCGGCGCCGTGTAGAAGGTCACCTGGTCGTTGGCGAGCGCCGTGAAGTGCGCTCCGGCGGCGACCAGGGACTTCCCCGAGCCGGTCGGGGTGGAAAGGATCACGTTCGCCCCGGAGACCACCTCGATCAGCGCCTCCTCCTGGGCCGGGTAGAGCGTGATGCCCCGGTCCTCGGCCCAGGAGGAGAAGGCCTCGAAGAGGGCGTCGGGGTCGGCGGTCGGCGGAAGCTGATCGATAAGGGTCACGCCCCCCATCTTGCCTGGATTCCGCTCGGATGAGGGAACCGGCCGCCGAGCCGAGTGATCACGAACGATAGGCTCCTCCGTCGACCGGTCGTCAACTCGGCGCCGGCACGGGAGAAACGGGGCGGGACCAACCATGATGGGACCGGCGCACTCGCTGTCCGGAGCGGCGGCCTGGCTCGGGGTGGGAGCGGCCGCGGCCGCCCTCGACCACCCGATGCCCTGGCCGGTCCTGCTCGTCGGCGCGCTCATCTGTGCGGGAGCCGCCCTCGCTCCCGACCTCGACCACAAGTCGGCGACCATCTCGCGCGCCTTCGGACCCGTCTCCCGCGGCCTGTGCGAGATCGTCGACAAGCTGTCGCACGCCGTCTACAAGGCGACCCGCTCTCCGGCCGACCCGCGCCGCTCCGGCGGCCACCGGACCCTCACCCACACCTGGCTGTGGGCGGTCCTGATCGGCGCGGGCGCCTCCGTCGGCGCGGTCACCGGCGGCCGGTGGGCGGTCCTCACCATCCTCTTCGTCCACCTCGTCCTCGCCGTCGAGGGCCTGCTCTGGCGGGCCGCCCGGATGTCCAGCGACATCCTCGTCTGGCTGCTCGGCGCGACCAGCGCGTGGATCCTCGCCGGGGTCCTCGACCAGCCCGGCAACGGCTCCGACTGGCTCTTCACCGCCCCCGGGCAGGAGTACCTGTGGCTGGGCCTGCCGATCGTGCTCGGCGCCCTCGTCCACGACATCGGCGACGCCCTCACCGTCTCGGGCTGCCCGATCCTGTGGCCCATCCCGGTCGGCCGCAAGCGCTGGTACCCGATCGGCCCGCCGAAGGGCATGCGCTTCCGGGCCGGCAGCTGGGTCGAACTGAAGGTCCTGATGCCCGCCTTCATGCTCCTCGGCGGCGTGGGCGGCGCCTCCGCCCTCGGCTTCCTCTGACGCCCGTACGCCCACGGGAAGGGGCCGCACCGGACATCCGGTGCGGCCCCTTCCCCGTCCTCACGCGGCCGTGGCTCCGGTCGCCTACCCGTGCCAGGACCGCCACAGCGCCGCGTACGCCCCGTCCGCCGCCACCAGCTCGTCATGGCTGCCCAGCTCGCTGATCCGGCCCGCCTCGACCACCGCGATCAGGTCGGCGTCGTGCGCGGTGTGCAGCCGGTGCGCGATGGCCACGACCGTCCGCTCCTCCAGGACCCGGCCGAGCGACCGCTCCAGATGGCGGGCGGCCCGCGGGTCGAGCAGCGAGGTCGCCTCGTCCAGGACAAGGGTGTGCGGGTCCGCCAGGACCAGCCGGGCCAGCGCGATCTGCTGGGCCTGCGCCGGGGTCAGCGCCCGGCCGCCCGAGCCCACCTCGGTGGACAGGCCCTCGTCGAGCCCCCCCGCCCAGCCGTCCGCGTCCACCGCGGCCAGCGCCGCCCACAGCTCGGAGTCGTCCGCACCGGACCTGGCCAGCAGCAGGTTGTCCCGGAGCGAGCCCACGAAGACGTGGTGCTCCTGGTTGACCAGGGCCACGTGCTCACGGACCCGCTCGGCGGGCATGGCCGCCAACTCGGCCCCGCCGAGCGTGACCGACCCGGTCCGCGGGGCGTAGATCCCCGCGAGCAGCCGCCCCAGGGTGGACTTGCCCGCACCCGACGGCCCCACGAGGGCCACCCGGCTGCCGGGCGCCACGTCCAGCGTCACCCGGTGCAGCACGTCCACGCCCTCGCGGTACCCGAACCGCACCTCGTCCGCCCGGACCGACCGCCCCTCGGGCCGCACCGTACCGTCGCCGGGCTCCGGCTCGATGTCGCGGACGCCCACGAGCCGCGCCAGCGAGACCTGCGCGACCTGGAGCTCGTCGTACCAGCGCAGCACGATCCCGATCGGCTCCACCAGCATCTGCGCGAGCAGCGCGCCCGTCGTCAGCTGGCCCACGTCGATCCAGCCCTGGAAGACGAACACCCCACCGAGCAGCAGCACCGAACACAGCACCGTCGAATGGGTCAGCGTCACCACCGGGAACAGCACCGAGCGCAGGAACAGCGTGTATCGCTCCCACGCCGTCCACTCCTTGATCCGCCGGTCGGACAGCGCGATCCGGCGCGCCCCCAGCCGGTGCGCCTCGACCGTCCGGCCCGCGTCCACCGTCTCGGCGAGCACGGACGCCACCGCCGCGTATCCCGCGGACTCCGAGCGGTACGCGGCCGGGGCCCGCCGGAAGTACCAGCGGCAGCCCACGACCAGGGCCGGCGCCGCCAGCAGGGCCGCCAGCGCCAGCGGCGGCGCGGTGACGGCCAGGCCGCCGAGCAGCAGCCCCGCCCACACCACGCCGATCGCCAGCTGCGGCACCGCCTCCCGCATCGCGTTGGCGAGCCGGTCGACGTCGGTGGTGATGCGGGAGAGCAGATCGCCCGTGCCCGCCCGCTCCAGGACGCCGGGCGGCAGACCGACCGAGCGGACGAGGAAGTCCTCGCGCAGATCGGCCAGCATCTCCTCGCCCAGTATCGCGCCGCGCAACCGCACGAGCCGCACGAAGAACGTCTGGACGAGCAGCGCCCCCGCGAACAGCAGCGCCGTCCGCTCCAGATGCAGATCGCGCGCACCCTCGGCGAGCCGGTCCACGACCGAGCCGAGCAGGTACGGACCGGCCATCGACGCGATCACCGCGACCGCGTTCACCCCGATGAGCAGCGCGAACGCCCTCCGGTGACGGCTCAGCAGCTCACGGACGTAGGCGCGCACCGTCGCCGGGGCGGCGACGGGCAGGGTCGTCGCGGTCGTCGGGGCCGCCGGGTCGTACTCCGGCGGCGCGAGGCCGATCATGCCGATTCTCCTTCCAGTGCTTCGACTCCGCCGACGAGCCCGGCGGCCGTCGAGGCCGCCTCCTCGTCGGTCTCACGGGTGACGACCGCCCGGTAGCGGGGCTCGCCCGCCAGCAGCTCGCGGTGGGTCCCGACGGCGACGGCCGCGCCCTCGTGGACCAGGACCACCCGGTCCGCGCGGTCCAGGAGCAGCGGCGAGGAGGTGAGGACCACCGTCGTCGCGCCCGCGCGCAGCCCCGCGATGCCCTCGGCCAGCCGGGCCTCGGTGTGCGAGTCGACCGCGGAGGTGGGCTCGTCGAGCACCAGCACCTCCGGGTCGGCCACCAGCGACCGGGCGAGCGCCAGCCGCTGGCGCTGGCCGCCGGAGAGGGACCTGCCGCGCTCGGTGATCCGGGTGCGCATCGGGTCTCCGTCGGTGCCCACCGAGGCCTGCGCGAGGGCGTCGAGGACGTCCGCGCACCGGGCCGCGTCGAGCGCCGCCTCCGCCGAGACCTTGCCCGTGGACGGCACGTCGAGCAGCTCGCGGAGCGTGCCCGACAGGAGCACCGGATCCTTGTCCTGGACGAGCACGGCCGTACGGGCCGACTCCAGCGGCAGCTCGTCGAGCGGGACCCCGCCGAGCAGCACCGACGTGTGCCCGGGCTCCGCCTCGGCCGGGTGGCCGCCGAGCCGGTCCGCGAGCCGCCCGGCCGCGTCCGGGTCGCCGCAGACGACGGCGGTGAACCGGCCGGCCGGGGCGAGCAGCCCGGTCATCGGGTCGTACAGGTCGCCGGACGCCGTGCGGTCCTCGTGACCCGCGGGGTCCGTGGCGCGGGTGAGCGCGAGGACCCGGGCGGCCCGCCGCGCGGACGGCCGGGAGAAGGAGAACGCCATCGCGATCTCCTCGAAGTTCCGCAGCGGATGGTGAGTGAGGGCCACCGCGCCGTAGACGGTGACCAGCTCGCCGACCGTGATCCGCCCGTCGAGCGCGAGCCGCGCCCCGTACACGACCACGGTGATGAGCAGGACGCCGGGGAGGAACACCTGGATCGCCGCGATCAGCGCCCACATCCGGGCGCTGCGCACGGCGGCCCTGCGCACCTCCTGGGAGGCCGTGCGGTAGCGGCCGAGGAACAGCTCCTCGCCGCCGATGCCGCGCAGCACCCGCAGCCCGGCCACCGTGTCGGAGGCGAGCTCGGTCGCCTTGCCGGCCTTCTCGCGCTGCACGTCCGCCCGGCGGGTGGCGCGGGGGAGCAGCGGCAGCGCGGCGAGGGCCAGGGCGGGGACGCCGACGGCGACGACGACGCCGAGCGCCGGCTGGTAGACGACGAGGCCCACGCAGACCACGATCAGCGTGACGGCCGCGGCGGCGAAGCGGGAGAGCGCCTCGACGAACCAGCCGATCTTCTCCACGTCACCGGTCGACACGGCGACGACCTCGCCCGCCGCGACCCGCCGGGTGAGCAGGGAGCCCAGCTCGGCGGTCTTCCGGGCGAGGAGCTGCTGGACCCGCGCGGCGGCCGTGATCCAGTTGGTGACGGCAGTGCGGTGGACCATCGCCTCGCCGGTCCCGATGGCGACGCCGAGCGCCACGAGCACCCCTCCGGCGCGCGCGAGGCCCCCGCCGTCGCGGTCGATGACGGCCTGGACGGCGAGGCCCACACCGAGCGGCAGCCCGGCGATGCCCAGCTGGAGCAGCAGGCCCCACAGCAGGGACCGCACCTGCCCCCCGAGTTGACTGCGGCCGAGCCACAGGAGGAACCGGCCGCCGGAGCGGACGTCGGGTTCCCCCGGATCGGCGTACGGAAGTTGGTGAATCTGCATGGCGTCCCAGGGTCTCCGGGTCTTGGCTGGGGGAACGCGCCGGGTCCTGTGCGGTGACGGACGGGGCGGTGTGGAAACCGTGCAAGGTTCGCGTTTTCGCCAGGCGACGGCAATCGATTTTCCCCGTGAAGGAACAGATCGCGCCATGTCCGCTCATCGTCCTCTGGACTGCCCGGGGCCGTCCGCGCTTCACTTCCGCCCCATGAGATCACTCAAGATCATGAGCATGCTCAGCGGTCTGGCGCTCGCCGCGGGCGCCCTGCTCGCCGCCCCGCCGGCCTCGGCCGAGGGCCCGAACGGCCCCACGCCGCCCGCCGAGTTCACCAGCGACTGGCACGATCCGGTCACCGCCGCCCCGCCCGTCGCCACCCCCGGCACCCGGAGCTGCGCGGTCACCCTCGCCGCCGCCCAGTTCCGCGACTTCACCCCCTACCGGGGCGATTACGCCCCGCCGAAGGAGTGCGGCACCCGCTGGAGCGCCATCGTCCTGCGCCTCGACGGCAGCGTGAAGGGCCGCCAGTACGACCGGCTCGGCCACGTCTCCGTCGGCGGCGTGGAGATCCTCCGCACCTCCACCCCCCAGCCCTCGCCCGACGGCATCACCTGGTCCGTCGAGAAGGACGTCACCCGCTACCGCGACACCCTCAGCCGGCCGCAGCCCGTCGAGATGCTCATCGGCAATGTCGTGAACGAGACCTACACCGGCGTCCTCGACGTCCGCGTCACCCTCACCTTCCACGCCGCCGAGGGCCGCACCAAGCCCGCGCAGGACACCCCCGACCGGGTGATCCCCCTCACCGGCTCCACCCTCACCACCCCGCGCAACACCGAACGCCTCCTCGCCGAGGTGTACGCCACCGGCTCGGGCGGCGGCTGCGAGGAGTACTGGTACCTCTCCGTCCCCGACGCCGCCCCCTACTCCTGCCGCGCCACCGACGGCCCGCACCGCGAGGTCCGGATCTCCGTCGACGGCCGCCTCGCCGGCATCGCGGCCCCCTTCCCCACGGTCTGGACGGGCGGCTGGTCCAACCCCTTCCTCTGGTACGTCACGCCCGCCCCCCGCGCCTTCGACGTCCAGCCGGTCGTCTACGACCTCACCCCCTTCGCCGCCCTCCTCAACGACGGCCGCGCCCACCGCGTCGAGGTCTCCGTCGCCGGCGTCCCCGCCGGCCTCACCGGCTGGTCGACGCCCACCAACGTGCTGCTCTGGCAGGACGAGGGCAGCCGGGTCGTCACCGGGGGCCTCGACCGGCACGAGGAGGGCGCCCCGGCCAACACCTCGGCGTACACGGCCGGCGCGCCGCACCGCGTGGACACCGAGGCGGCCCACCGCCTCACCGTCGCCGGCCACCTGAACACCTCGCACGGCCGGATCGACACCACGGTCACCCGTGCCGTCGCCCACACCTCCGTCCACCGCTGGGGCGAGGGCGAGAACCCCGACGCGCTGACCGCCCGCTGGACGGACCGGCAGACCGTCACCTCCGGCCGGAGCGTGACCCGGGTGGACCGCACCTACACCATGGACGGCGAGACGACCGTCGGCGCGGGCGACCGGCTGCGGACCGTGCTCACCCTCGGGGACCGCGCCGACAGCTCCGTCGTGCGGAACGGGCACCGGGTCTCCTGGTCGCGGCTCGACGACACGTACACCGGTGACGCCACGTACACCACCGGCGTCCCGCGCGACCAGCGGCACGCCGTCGGCACCACCCACGAGCGCTACCGGCTGTACGGCTCCGGCGGCTGCTACGACCGCGCCCTGACCACCGTCCAGGGCACGCTCACCGAGGACCTCCGGCGCTGCTGACCCCGACGGCACCCGGCCCGCCCCCCGTCCGGGGGAGCGGGCCGGGCGCCGTGGCCGCCGATCCGGGCGTCAGGCGGGCCGGGCCGAGTCCATGCCCGACCGCGCCTTGCGCCACTCGCCGCGCGTGAAGTCGGGAATCTCCTGCGGCGCCCCCTTGGCCTTGATCGACGCGTGGCTCAGCGGCACCGGAGCCGTCCAGGTGGCGGCGTCGTACACGTCGAAGTCCGGCGGCAGGCCGAGCCGCATGCACTGCATCAGCCGGAAGACCATGATGTAGTCCATGCCGCCGTGCCCGCCCGGCGGATTCGCGTGCTCCTTCCAGAGCCAGTGGTCGAACTCGTCGGCGTACGCCGAGAAGTCGCCCCACTGGTGGTTCGTGTGGTCCGGCTCCAGGTAGATCCGCGCCGGGTAGTCCTCGAAGACGCCCCGCGTGCCGCCCAGGCTGTTGATGCGGCTGTACGGGTGCGGCGTCGACACGTCGTGCTCCAGCCGGATCACCCGCCCCTTGGCCGTCTGGACCAGACTGATCGTCCGGTCGCTGCCGATGTACGACTCCTTCCAGCTCGCGTCGCCGGGCGGCATGTGCGCGGCCCGGTACTCCGCGAGGCCGAGCGCCGGGGTGCCGAAGCTGCTGATGCTGACGGCCCGGTCGCCGCGGTTGAGGTCCATGTAGTTGGCGACGGGCCCGAAGCCGTGGTTGGGGTAGAGGTCACCGCGGAGCTGCGTGTGCCAGAGGCGGCGCCAGGGCCCCTCGTAGTACGTCGGCGAGAACAACAGCTCCCGCAGGTCGTGGTTGTACGCCCCGGCGCCGTGCAGCAGCGCCCCGAACCTGCCCGCGTGCGCCATCCGCAGGACCCGCAGCTCGTTCCGGCCGTAACAGCAGTTCTCCAGCTGCATGCAGTGGCGGCGGGTCTGCTCGGAGAGGTCGACGAGTTCCCACAGGTCGGCCAGCTCCATGGCGACCGGGCACTCCACGCCGACGTGCTTGCCGCCCAGCATCGCCGCCCTGGCCATGGCGAAGTGCCGGTCCCAGGGGGTGACGACGTACACGAAGTCGACGTCCGTGCGGGCGCACAGCTTCTCGTAGTCGTTCTCGCCGTTCGTGTACAGCGCGGGCGTCGGCTGCCCGGCGGCGACGACCTTCGCCAGGGCCCGCTCCGCCTTCTCGCGCACGGGGTCGCACAGGGCCACCACCCGCACCCCGGGGAGGGCGAGGAAGTGGTCGAGCATGCTGGTGCCGCGGTTGCCCAGGCCGATGATCCCGACGCGGACGGTGGAGCGGCGCTCGAAGGGGACCCCGGCCATGGTGGCGCCCCGCCGCTTCGGCACGGCCGCCGTCCCCGCGGCCGGTGCGGCGCCGGGCGCCGTCGTGGCCGTCTCGGCGGCGGCGTGGGCGGGGTGGCCGCCGAGGGCGCCGATGCCGAGGCCCGCGCCGGCCGCTCCCGCGGTGGTCCTGAGGACCGTACGGCGGCTCGGATCGCGGGGTGTCTGCTCGTTCATGGAACCTCCAGAAGCTGTCTGCACGGCTGGTTCATGAATCCCGCACAGGACCCTGGCCCCGTGGGAGGCGGTGCGCAAGGGCGTCGATAGGACTCTTGCGACAGGTAGTTGGACTTTACTGTTCCGGATCGTCCGGAGTGATGAACCGACCGGCGACCGTCCCCCGAACATACGAAGGGCCCCTCACCGAGGGGGGTGAGGGGCCGCTCCCCGACACGACGGCACGTCAGGAACTGAGGGGGCCTCAGGGGCGCGTCCCGGGGCGCGTGGCGCGCTCCAGGGCGAGCAGGGCCGACACGTAGGTCCGGCCGGTGGCCCGGTCCATCCCGATCTCGCACATCCGGTTGGCCGAGAGGTACGCGTCGAACGTCCGGCCCCCGACCTCGGCGGCCTCCCGCGCCGTCGCCGAGGCCGTCAGCTCCGGGTGCAGCATCCCCCGGTCGCCCGCGAAGGCGCAGCAGCCCGCGTCGGCCGGGACGACGACCTCCTCCGCGCACGCCCGGGCCAGTTCGGTCAGCTTCTCCTCGTCGCCGAGGTGCCGCATCGCACACGTCGGGTGCACGACGGCGGACGCGACCCGGCGGAGCACGTCGAGCCGGGGGAGCAGCTCGTCCGCCGCCCACACGAGCGAGTCGACCACGGTCAGCTCGGCGTGCAGGTCGCGGTTCTCCGCCGTGAGGTACGGGACGACCTCCCGCGCGAGGCCCAGGGTGCAGGAGGAGGCGTCCACCACCAGGGGCAGCCGGCCGCCCGCCGTCCACCCCCAGGCCGCCTCGACGATCCGGTTGGCCATCACCTCGGTGCCCCGCTCGTACCCCTTGGAGTGCCAGATGGTGGCGCAGCACGTACCGGCCACGTCGTCCGGGACCCACACCGGCCGTCCGGCGCGGGCGGAGACCGCGACGACGGCCTCGGGCAGTGACGGCTCCCGCGGCCCGCCGGGGGTGCCGAAGATCCGGTTCACGCAGGCCGGGTAGTAGACGGCGGCCGCGGCGGGGCGGTGGGTGCGGGGGAGCCGGCGGGCGGCCGCCCCCGGGATCTCCGGCAGCCACTCCGGGACGAGGTCGGGCCGGACCGCCCGGCGGGCGAGGCCGGTCGCCCGCTCCAGGACCCGGTCCCCGATCCGGTCCGCCGCGGCGACCGCGAGCCGCGCCGAGGTCTCCACCGCCCGGAAGTTCCGCGCCGTGAGGGCCGCGATCCGCTCCTCGCGCGGCGAGTGCCGCGCGTGCCGGAACTCCTTCATCAGCGCACCCGTGTCGATCCCGACCGGGCAGGCCAGCCGGCACGTGGAGTCGCCGGCGCAGGTGTCCACGGCGTCGTAGCCGTACGCCTCCAGGAGCCGGGCCTCGACCTTCGAACCAGCGGCCTGCCGCATCATCTCCCGGCGCAGCACGATCCGCTGACGCGGAGTGGTCGTCAGATCGCCGCTGGGGCAGGTCGGCTCGCAGAAGCCGCACTCGATGCAGGGATCGGCGATCCGCTCCACGGCCGGGATCGTCTTCAGGCCCCGCAGATGGGCGCCCGGATCGCGGTCGAGGACGATCCGCGGGGCCAGCACCCCGTCCGGGTCGATCACGGCCTTGGTCCGCCACATCAGCTCGGTCGCCTTCGCCCCCCACTCCAGCTCCAGGAACGGCGCGATGTTCCGGCCGGTGGCGTGCTCGGCCTTCAGGGAGCCGTCGAAGCGCTCCACGGTCAGCTTGCAGAACTCGTCCATGAAGGCCGCGTACCGCTCGACGTCGGCCGGTTCCCCGGCGTCGAAGGCCAGCAGGAAGTGGAGGTTGCCGTGGGCCGCGTGTCCCGCCACGGCGGCGTCGAAGCCGTGCCGCGCCTGGAGGTCGAGCAGCTCGGCGCAGGCTTCCGCGAGACGGGCGGGCGGGACCGCGAAGTCCTCCGTGATCAGCGTCGTACCGGAGGGGCGGGAGCCCCCGACGGCCGCGACGAACGCCTTGCGGGCCTTCCAGTAGCCGCCGATCCGGCGCGGATCGCGGGTGAAGGCGTTCTCCGCGGAGGGCACGGGGGCGACCAGGTCGAGCCCGGCCAGGACGGTACGGGCCGCCTCCTCGTACGCGTCGAGGGCGGGCGCGTCCGGGGCCCGGAACTCCACCAGGAGCGCCGCCGTCTCCTTCGGCAGTCCGGCCCAGTCGGCCGGCACGCCCGCGACGCTGACCGAGGCCCGCAGGGTGTTGCCGTCCATCAGCTCGACCGCGAGCGCCCCCGCCCGGCTGAAGAGCGGGACGGCCTCGGCGGCGGCCGGGAGCGAGGGGAAGAACAGCAGGGCCGCGGAGACCTCGCGGCCCAGCGGCAGGGTGTCGAAGACGACCTCGGAGATGAAGCCGAAGGTGCCCTCGGAGCCGACCATCAGCCCGCGCAGGATCTCCACGGGCGTGGTCCCGTCGAGGAAGGCGTCCAGCCGGTAGCCGTTGGTGTTCTTGATCGCGTACTTGGCCCGGATCCGGGCCGTGAGCTCGGCGTCGGCCTCGATCTCGGCCTTCAGCTCCAGGAGCCCCGAGCAGAGCCTCGGCTCGGCCCGCGCCAGCTCCTCGTCGGCGGCCGGGTCCCCGGTGTCGACGACGGTCCCGCTCGGCAGCACGAAGGTCAGCGAGGAGAGCGTCCGGTACGAGTTCCGGGTCGTCCCGGCGGTCATGCCCGAGGCGTTGTTGGCCACGACCCCGCCGAGCGTGCAGGCGACGGCGCTCGCCGGATCGGGGCCGAGGACCCGGCCGTACGGGGCGAGCGCGGCGTTGGCGCGGACGACGGTCGTGCCGGGCCCGAACCGGGCGCGCGCCCCGCCGTCGAGCACCTCGGCCCCCACCCAGTGGCGCCGCACGTCGACGAGGATGTCCTCGCCCTGCGCCTGGCCGTTGAGGCTCGTCCCCGCGGCCCGGAAGACGACCTCACGGCCCTTGCCGTGCGCGTACGACAGGACGGTCGAGACGTCGTCGACGTCCTCGGCGACGACCACCACCTGCGGGACGAACCGGTACGGGCTCGCGTCGGAGGCGTACCGCACCAGGTCGGAGATCCGCGTCAGCACCTTCTCGGGGCCGAGCAGCTCCATCAGCTCCTCGCGCAGCCGCCGCGGGGTGCCGTGCGACAGGAGCTCGGGGACCCGGTCGGGGGCGGGGCTCCGCCGTGCGCGGGGGCGGAGGGCCTGCGGGCTCGGTTCCAGCAGTGGCATGGCACGGCTCCCCTTCGGCGCGTCCCGGGAGCCGGGTCAGCAGCCGTCCGGGCCGGGGCCGGCCAGGGCGGTCAGCAGACCTCCGAGCACCTCGCGCTGATCGACGGTCAACGGATCAAGGATGTCCTCTGCGGCCGCCCGGCGCGCGCTGCGCAGCTCCCGCAGCGTGGCGCGGCCCGTGTCCGTGAGCTCGATCCGCACCACCCTGCGGTTGGCGGGATCGGGCACCCTGCGCACCCGCCCGCCCGCCTCCAGGCCGTCGACGAGGCTCGTCACCGCCCGCGGCACGACCTCCAGCCGGGCGGCGAGATCGGCCATCCTCGGCGGGGCGTCGCCGTAGTGCGCGACCGTGCGGAGCAGCCGAGACTGGGCCGGAGTGATGCCCAGCGGCTCCAGGTGGCGCTTCTGGATGCGGTGCAGGCGGCGGGTCAGCCGGAGCAGCTGCTCGGCGAGGAGCCCGTCGGCGTCCCCCCCGTCGGCTCGGACGGGAGCGGTCGGACGGTCGGAGGTGCTCATGCGGGAACAATATCAGGACCCCGTTCATTGTGAGTATAGGTAACAATGAACTAGGCTCTGCCGAGCCGCGATCAAGCCGCGGTCGAGCCGCGCGCCGCCGACCGTCGTCCGCCCGGGCGACCCGTCCGAGACGAAACCCGCAGGAGCCCATGCACCCCCACGACCAGTCCACCTGGACCCCTCCGCCCCGCGATCCGGCGCGGTCGAAGGAGCCCGCGCAGCTGCGGCGCATCCTCCGGCTGTTCCGCCCCTACCGCGGCCGCCTCGCGCTCGTCGGCCTCCTCGTGGGCGCCGCGTCGCTCGTCTCGGTCGCCTCGCCGTTCCTGCTCAAGGAGATCCTCGACACCGCCATACCGCAGGGCCGCACCGGGCTCCTCGGCCTGCTCGCCCTCGGCATGATCGCCACCGCCGTCCTGAACGGCGTCTTCGGGGTGCTCCAGACCCTCATCTCCACCACCGTCGGCCAGCGCGTCATGCACGACCTGCGCACCGGCGTCTACGAGCAGCTCCAGCGGATGCCGCTCGCCTTCTTCACCCGCACCCGCACCGGCGAGGTCCAGTCCCGCATCGCCAACGACATCGGCGGCATGCAGGCGACCGTGACCTCCACGGCCACCTCCCTCGTCTCGAACGTCACCGCGGTCGTCGCGACCGTCGTGGCCATGCTCGCCCTCGACTGGCGGCTCACCCTCGTCTCCCTGCTCCTGCTCCCCGTCTTCGTCTGGATCAGCCGGCGCGTCGGCCGCGAGCGGAAGCGGATCACCACCCAGCGCCAGAAGCAGATGGCCGCCATGGCCGCGACCGTCACCGAGTCCCTCTCGGTCAGCGGCATTCTGCTCGGCCGCACCATGGGCCGCGCCTCCTCGCTGACCAGCTCCTTCGCCGCGGAGTCCGAGCGCCTCGTCGACCTCGAGGTGCGCTCCTCCATGGCCGGACGGTGGCGCATGTCCGTCATCAGCATGGTCATGGGCGCGATGCCCGCCGTCCTCTACTGGGCCGCCGGCATCACCCTCCGGTCGGGCGGCGCGATATCGCTCGGCACCCTCGTCGCCTTCGTCACCCTCCAGCAGGGCATCTTCCGGCCCACCGTGAGCCTGCTCTCCACCGGAGTGCAGATACAGAGCTCCCTCGCGCTCTTCCAGCGCATCTTCGAGTACCTCGACCTGCCGGTCGACATCACGGAACCCGCCGAGCCCGTCCGGCTCGACCGGATCCGCGGCGAGGTCGCCTTCGAGAAGGTCTCCTTCCGGTACGACCCCGAGGGCGCCGGCCGGCCCACCCTCGACGACGTCGACGTAACCGTCCCCGCGGGCGGCAGCCTGGCCGTCGTCGGCCCCACCGGCTCCGGCAAGTCCACGCTCAGCTACCTCGTGCCCCGGCTGTACGACGTGACCGACGGCCGCGTCACCCTCGACGGCGTCGACGTGCGGGACCTCGACTTCGACACCCTCGCCCGCGCGATCGGCGTGGTCTCCCAGGAGACCTACCTCTTCCACGCCTCCGTCGCCGACAACCTGCGCTTCGCCAAGCCGGACGCCACCGACGAGGAGATCGAGGCCGCCGCGCGCGCCGCCCAGATCCACGACCACATCGCCTCGCTGCCCGACGGCTACGACACCCTCGTGGGGGAGCGCGGCTACCGCTTCTCCGGCGGCGAGAAGCAGCGCCTCGCCATCGCGCGCACCATCCTGCGCGACCCGCCGGTGCTCATCCTGGACGAGGCGACCAGCGCCCTCGACACCCGGACCGAGCAGGCCGTGCAGGAGGCCATCGACGCCCTGTCGGCCGGCCGCACCACGATCACCATCGCCCACCGGCTCTCCACCGTCCGGGACGCGGACGAGATCGTCGTCCTGGAGGCCGGGCGGATCGTCGAGCGCGGCACGCACGAGCAGCTGCTCGACCAGGACGGGCGGTACGCCGCCCTGGTGCGGAGGGACGCCCGTACCTCCGGAGGCGAACAGGCGAACGTGGGAGCGGTTGTTCCCACGAACGTGTGATCGCACGGCGAATCGTTGCCGGTCTCCCGTACGGCGTCGGATGATGACGGTGCGCAAGCGACGGGCTGCAGACCGTGATTGCGCTGTCCCACTGATGTACCTGCACGAGGAGAAGTTCCACCATGAACGTCATCACCCAGCTGCTCGCCGGTGTCGCCCACTTCCTGGGCTGGCTCATCTGACGATCGCAGTGCCCGGCGCCGCCGGCCTCCCGTCCCAGGAGGCCGGCGGCGCCGCCGCGTGTCCGGAGGCGACCGACGGCACGGGCGTCGACCCGGCGAGCAGGCGACGGATTTCGGTCACGGCCGCGCGGCCGGCCCGGTTGGCGCCGACGGTCGACGCCGAGGGCCCGTAGCCGACCAGGTGGACGCGCGGGTCGCGCACCGCGCGGGTGCCCTCCACCCGGATGCCGCCGCCCGGTTCGCGCAGCCGCAGCGGCGCGAGGTGGTCGATCGCGGCCCGGAAGCCCGTCGCCCACAGGATCACGTCGGCGTCGACCGTCCGGCCGTCCGCCCAGGCCACCCCGGTCGGCGTGATCCGGTCGAACATCGGCAGCCGGTCGAGGACGCCACTGGCCCGGGCGGCCCGGATCGCGTCGTTCAGGGGGAGCCCCGTCACCGAGACGACGCTCTGCGGCGGCAGACCCCGCCGTACCCGCTCCTCCACCAGCGCGACGGCCGCGCGGCCCTCCGCCTCGCCGAACGACCCCTCGCGGTACACGGGCTCCCGCCGGGTCACCCAGGTGGTGGCGGCGGCGACCTCGGCGATCTCCATCAGGTGCTGCGTCCCCGACGCCCCGCCGCCGACGACGACCACCCGCTTCCCCGCGAACGCCCCGGGCCCCGGATAGTCCGCGGTGTGCAGCTGGCGCCCGCGGAAGGTCTCCTGGCCGCGGTAACGGGGCCAGAACGGCCGGTCCCAGGTGCCGGTGGCGTTGATCAGGGCGCGCGCCGCGTACACCCCCTCGGAGGTCTCGACCCGGAGCCGCCCGCCCTCCCCCTCCCGTACGGCGGTGACGTCGACCGGACGGTGCACCCGGAGGCCGAAGGTCTCCTCGTACGCGTCGAAGTAGGCGCCGATCACCTCGGAGGACGGACGCGCGGCATCGGCGCCGGTCAGCTCCATGCCGGGCAGCGCGTGCATGCCGTGCACCTTGCCGTACGTGAGCGAGGGCCAGCGGAACTGCCAGGCCCCGCCCGGCCGGGGAGCGTGGTCGAGCACGACGACGTCGCGGTCGGGCTCCATCCCGACCCGTCGCAGATGGAAGGCGGCCGAAAGCCCCGCCTGCCCGGCGCCGATCACGACGACGTCCACGGCGACCGCGTCACCCTGTGCCTCTTCGACCACGAAATCGTTCACGCTTCTACCAACTGGGCGGGGGCCGGGGATCTTCCCGGGACCCCGTCGTACGCCCCGCCCGGGCGGCGCTCCGCCCCGCGCGGCGGCAGGATGACCTCATGTCGCAGACCTTCACCACCAGGCTCCTCACCCTCACCACCGGCGCCCGCGAGTCGGTCACCGACCTGACCCGCAGCTGCGAGACCTTCCTCGCGGAGGTGGCCGCCGGCCGGGACGGCCTCCTCAACCTCTTCGTCCCGCACGCCACCGCCGGCCTCGCCGTCCTGGAGACCGGCTCGGGCAGCGACGACGACCTCCTGACGACCCTCCACCACCTCCTCCCGGCCGACGACCGCTGGCAGCACCGCCACGGCTCCCCGGGCCACGGCCGCGACCACGTCCTCCCCGCCTTCCTCCCGCCCCACGCGACCCTCCCGGTCATCGACGGCCGCCTGGCCCTCGGCACCTGGCAGTCCGTCTGCCTGGTGGACACGAACAAGGACAACCCGGAACGGCAGGTGCGGCTGTCGTTCCTCGGGGCCGGACACTAGGAGGGAGCCGCGGGCGGGACCCCGGTCAGTCGGGCGGCGGGACGAGATCGCCGCGCAGACGCCGGGTGCGCAGCACCAGTTCCAGCTCGAAGCGGCGGTCCGGGTCGTCCAGGTCGTCGCCCCACAACTCGCGGAGCTGCCGCAGCCGGTAGCGCACGGTCTGCGGGTGGACTCCGAGCCGGGCGGCGACCTCCGGGGCGCCTCCCCGCGTCTCCAGCCAGGCCAGCAGGGTCTCGGCGAGACGGTGGGCGTGCGCCGGGCCGCCGGACTCGTCCAGCTGCGCCAGCCTCCGCCGCGCCAGGTCGTCGATCAACTCGCCCGCCGGCAGCAGCACCAGGGCCTCGACGTGCTCGCCGCAGTGCAGGAGCCGCCCGCGCGGCAGCAGGCCCCGCTCGATCATCCCGACGGCGGCCTCGGCCCACCGCAGCGACGTGGCGGCCTCCGCCACGGGAACCGACGGGCCGATCGCGCCGGACCAGCCGGCGACCGCCCGGTGCAGCAACTCCGCCCGCCCGGGGGCGTCCGGGTCCGGTACGACCAGGCGCGGCCGGTCACCCTCCATGTCGAACAGCACCTCGTCGCCCACGGCGGGGGCGACGGCTTCCGCGGCAGGGCGAAGCAACACGGCCACCGCCGCCTTCTCGGGCAGGTGCCAGCCCACGTCGGCCGCGCGGTCGGCCAGGGCCGCGGACGGGTCCGAGCGGTGCTCGGAGAGCAGCAGGTCGACGAGGAGCCGCTGCAGGCGCAGCCGCTCCCCGGCCCGGCGGGCTACGGCCTCGGCGTAGCCGCGTACCGACTGGGCCACCATCACGTCGAGATATTCGAACGCGGAGTCGGCGAGCTCGTACATGGCCGAGGACGGAATGTCGACCTGCTGGCCGATCTCCGCCATGCGACGCCAGGACAGGCGCACGCCCAACCGGTAGATCCCCTGCAGGGAGTCCAGGCTGCGCCCGTGCGCGACCTCACCGCGCCCGAAGTCGCGGAACACCTCGGGGATGGCACCCGGCCGGACCGAGCCCGTGGTCATCTGCTCGACGAAGAGCTCCAGCGCGTGCCGGATGGCCACCAGGGCCTTCGGCTCCCCGGACTCGTCCTCGATGAACTCCAGGCCCGGATGCTCCCGCCGGATCTCCGTGAGGATGTCCTGCGCGAGCTCGGGGACCTGCTCGAGCGCCCGGTCGGCGAACTGCTGGATCCGTTCTCGTGGCACGTCGCGCCATGCTGACGAGGCTTCCACACCACCGCTCCTGGATGTCCGGTCTTCGTGAGCTCGGTCGGGCGGCACGGGCACAAACTAGCCCGCGCCGGGGCCGGGTGCGGCGGAAGGCGCGTGGACGGGCGGGTCGGGGAATGTGACGAGCGGCACGTTCGGCTGCTCGGGCGTGGCGTCGAGCACGGCGACGATTCCGAAGGCGGCGCCGGTGGCCAGAACGGCGGCGGCGACACAGGTCAGGAGGGCGGCGAGCAGTCTGGACATGAGGATGATCGGCCTCTCAGTCGACGAGGTCTGTCACCCAGCGCGCCGGCCCGGTCCGGCGCGGTCAGTATGCGAGGTGCATTGACAGGTGGTCAAGCGCCACCTAGCTTCGCCGTTCACGGCAGTGTTACCACCGGGTAAGTCGCCCCTCGCCCCGGTCGACCCGTGATCCGTGCGCGCGGCCCGCCCCGCACACCACCCTGAACTCCTCGCATCTCGCGTCCGTATCGGAGTACCCGTATGCGTCGTTCGACATCGCCCTTGTCCCTGGTCCTGCTGGGTGCCGGCGTCTTTCTGCTGGTGCTCGCCCCCCTGCTCGCGTGGTACGTGGAGCCGCGCGCGAAACGCACACCCACCGACACCGATTCCACGACGGTCTTCGAAGGGCGGGGCAGCTACTTCGACACCGGGTCCGTGGCCACGGTGGACGACCAGACGATCACGGTCACCCGCCGGGTGCTCGGGGACGTCGCCGGCAGCGAGCGCAGCGGAAGTGCCATCTGGGACGTGTCGACCCAGATCGACACGCCGAAGACGCTGCCGCTGGCCGATCCGCGGAAGTCCTTGCAGTGGACCACCGAACGCTGGGTGACCGATCGCCGGACGAACCTTCCGGTTCACTGCTGCGAGGAGAAGCCCGCGTTCGAGGGCGAGGCGTACCTGAAGTTCCCGTTCGACGTCGAGAAGCGCACCTACACCTGGTGGGACAGCAGTCTGGGTGCCGCCGTGCCGCTGGAGTTCGACGAGGTCACCCGCGTCAACGGCCAGCGGGGCTACCGCTTCGTCGGCGCCGTCGAGGCCACCAGGACGGGCACCCGTCTGGTGCCCGGCGTGCTGGTCGGCAGTGCGCGCCCGGGGCAGGTGGCGGCCGAGGAGTGGTACTCCAACGCGAGGATCGCCCTGACCGTGGAGCCCAGGACCGGACGGATCATGAACGCGCTGATCGCACCGACGAAGACGCTGCGGGCCCCGGGCTCGCAGAAGGACGCGGTCACCCTGCTCTCCAGCGAGCGGCTGGAGTTCACCGAGGCGACCCGGCGCGAGCAGGTGAAGCTGGCCTCCAAGGACAGTGGTCGGCTGGAGCTGCTCGGCGAGACCGCGCCCCTCCTGGGCGGGATCGGGGGCGGACTGCTGGCCGCCGTCGGCACCGTCCTGCTGGTGCGGGGCCGCCGAGTGCCGCACCACTCATCGGAGTGATGAAAAGCCGCCTCATGAGGGACTCGAAATTGTCACCCACGTGAGTAGCCGGAACGAATCGATGTAAGAACACTTGCGTTACCGCTGAGTAAGGCCAGTGTTTCCGGTGGAACGGCGCTCATCCAGGGCCTCCCGCCGTCCTGGTGCCGACAGGACACCCGCACGTCCGGGTCAGGCACCGCAGCACTCACAGCACCGCAGCAGCACAGCTTCGCTGCAATCGCAGCAGGCACATCAAGCGCAGCACCCGCAACACCCGCACCCCCCGTACGCGCACACCGAGTCGGCCCAGCGCTTCATCCCCGGAAGCCCGGCAACCCCCGCCCGTCTGCCTCCCGCAGCCCCCGAGTTGGAGCACCCCTATGCCCCAGCGCGCGTCCGCCCCGGCCCTCGGCCGGCAGGACTCCCCGTCCGTCCCCGCTCGACCCCTCGGCGGCGGCCCCGTCGCCGGCTCGCCCCTCGGCGACCCGCAGGCCGCGTCCGGCCAGGCGCTCCTGCCGCGCCGGATCACCTTCCTCGCCCGCCGTGACGTGGCCAACCGGGCCGCCGGCGGCTCGGAACTGCTCATCGACCGGATAGCCGGCGGTCTGACCGCCGCGGGCCACGACGTCACCCTCGTGTGCGGCGGCCCGGCCGCCGCACGCGACTACCGGGTGGTCTCCGCGGGAGGCGACGCAGGTCACTTCCTGCGGGCCAGGTCGACCTTCGCCCGCGAGGTCGGCGACTGCGACCTGCTGGTCGAGGTGTGCAACGGCATGCCGTACCTGACGCCGCTGTGGCACCGCGGACCCACGGTGTGCCTGGTCAACCACGTGCACACGGACCTGTGGCAGATGCGTTACCCCGGCCCGGCGGCCCGGCTCGGACGCAGGCTGGAGCACTGGGCGCTGGCCGGCACCCACCGCGCCAACCTGATGGTGGCCGTCTCGGAGTCGACCGCCTCCGAGCTGCGCGCCATCGGCGTGGCCGCGGACCGCATCCGGATCGTCAACAACGGGGTCGAGGACCCCGGCCCGCCGCTGCCCGAGGCCGAGGAACCGCTGTTCCTGGCCGTCGGCCGGCTGGTCGAGTACAAGCGCATCGACCTGCTCCTCCGACTGTGGGAGCGGGTCCGCCCCGTCACCGGTGGCCGGCTCGTCATCGTGGGCGACGGCCCCGAACGGTCGCGCCTCGAAGCCATGGCCGGCCCGGCCGTGACGTTCGCGGGCCGGGTGTCGGAGGCCGAGAAGCACCGGCTGATGTGCGAGGCCTGGCTCCTGCTGCACCCCTCGCTCGTCGAGGGATGGGGGCTGGTCGTCACCGAGGCGGCGGCCCGCGCCACCCCCGCGATCGGGTTCGACATACCGGGCCTCTGCGACTCCGTCGAGGACGGGGAGACCGGGGTGCTGGCCCGGGGCGAGAGCGCGTTCGCCGCCGCGTGGTGCGCCCTGTCCCTCAGTACCGAACGGCGCGCGGCCATGGGACGGGCCGCCGAGGAGCGCGCCAAGCGCTTCCGGTGGAGTGCCACGGTCCGTCAGTTCCAGGCGGTCGCCGCCGAGGCCGCGGCCCGCGCCGCCGCCCCCGGACGCGACAGGAGCGGCCATGGCTGAGACCACCGAACGCGGATTCAAGGATCCGTCGCTGCGGAGGTCGGCCGCCCTCTTCCGGGCGTTCATGCGCGAACCCAGCGATCCCGAACGGTGCTACACCCTCCTGGCCCGCGACTCGGTGGAGCAGGTGGCGCGCCACGTCGACCTCACCGGCAAGATCGTCGTCGACGTCGGCGGCGGCAGCGGCCACTTCACCGAGGAGTTCCGCCGCCGCGGTGCGCAGTGCTACCTCTTCGAGCCCGACCTGCGGGAGCTGAGCGCCCGCGGCCCGGTCACCGAGGACGCGGTGCTCGCCGACGGATACCTGCTGCCGCTCGCCGACGGCGCCGCGGACGTGTGCTTCTCGTCCAACGTGCTGGAGCACGTGGCGGACCCGCAGACGTTCATCAGCGAGATGGCGCGGGTCACCCGCCCCGGCGGACTGATCTACCTGTCCTTCACCAACTGGCTGTCCCCCTGGGGAGGCCACGAGACCGCGCCGTGGCACTACCTCGGAGCCGACCGGGCCCGCCAACGCTACGAACGGCGCACCGGCCGCCCGGCCAAGCACACGCTCGGCGAGAACCTCTTCCCCGTCCACATCGGGCCCACCCTTCGGCACGTCCGCGGCCGGGGCGACGTGCAGGTCGTCACGGCGCGCTCCCGTTACTGGCCGTTCCTCGCGAGCACGATCACCCGGGTCCCGGGACTCCGCGAGATCGCCACCTGGAATCTGCTGCTGATTCTCAGGCGAAGCCCATGAGCATGCGAAGCGAGGAACGGTCATGACCTCTACGGTCCAGGCGCCCACCCGGGCGCCGCACCCCGGCTCGAAGCCGTCGCAGAACGCCGGCGAGCCGCGGGGACGACGCCTGCTGTTCGGCTTCTGGGCCGCCGTGCTGGTGTCGTTCCTCGCGGTGTCCCCGGGGAGGATGACGTTCGAGACCAAGCTCGGCGTCGCCCTCGACCCCTGGCGCTTCATCGGTGACCTCGGGTCGCTGTGGAACGGCAACGTGGGCCTCGGCGGCATAGCCAACCAGTACGTCGGTTACGCCTTCCCGGCCCTGCCCTACTACGCGCTGACGGACCTGCTGCACGTACCGGTGTGGCTGGCCGAACGGCTCTGGCTGTCGGTCGTCGTGACCGCCGCCTTCTGGGGCGCGCTCCGGCTCGCCGAACGGCTGCGGGTGGGCACGCCGGCGTCCCGCGTCGTCGGTGCGGTCGCGTACGCGCTGTGGCCCACCTTCACGATCGTCGTCGGATCGACCTCCGCCGCCGCGCTGCCCGGCGCCCTGCTGCCCTGGGTGCTGCTGCCGCTGACCGACGCGGCGCGCGGCCCCCGGACGGCCGCGGCACGTTCGGCCCTGCTGATTCCCTTCATGGGCGGCGTGAACGCGGCCTCGACGCTCGCGGCGCTGCTGCCCGTGGGTCTCTACCTGCTCAGCCGTCCGCCCGGCCGGCGTCGGCGGGCGCTGCTGGGCTGGTGGATCCCGGGCGTCGTGCTGGCCACCGTGTGGTGGGTGGTGCCGCTGCTCCTGCTCGGCCGGTACGGCGAGAACTTCATGCCGTACGTGGAGCAGGCCGACACCACCACCGCCACCATGTCCGCGACCGAGCTGCTGCGCGGCGCGGGGAACTGGGTGGCCTATCTGAACTTCGGTGAGGCGTGGCTGCCGGCCGGCTGGACCGTCGTGACCTCCGTCGTGACCGTGCTGGGTTCGGCGTTCGCCGCCGCGCTGGGGCTGGCGGGCCTGGCCCGGCGGGACCTCCCCGAGCGCCGCTGGCTGGTGCTGACCGTTCTGGCCGTCGTCCTGATCACGCTCGCCGGGTACGGCGGAGCGTTCGGCGGCCCGTTCCACGGCGTCGTCCAGGACTGGTTGAACGGGGCGCTGAAGCCGTTCCGCAACATCTACAAGTTCCAGCCGGGGCTGGCCCTCGCGCTCGCGCTCGGACTGGCCCATCTGACCGCCGTGCTGTCCCGGCACAGGGGTTCCCGCGCACTCCGCGGCCGCCGCTGGGCGCCCGTGGCCGTGGCGGCGCTGGTCGTGCCCGGTCTGGCGCTGCCGTACGTCAACGGCTCGATCCTGCAGCCCGGGGCGTTCACCAAGCTGCCCACCCACTGGGAGAAGGCCGCCGCGTGGCTCAAGGACAACGCCCCGGACAGCCGGGCACTGGTCGTCCCGGCGACGGCGCACGGCATCTACACCTGGGGATCCCCGATCGACCAGCCGTTCGACGTCCTGGCCGACACCCCCTGGGCCCAGCGTGACTTCGTCCCCTTCGGCACACCCGGAGCGCGCCGGATGACGGACGCCGTCGAGCAGGCGCTGCTGTCGGGCACCGAGGTACCCGGTCTCCGGGCCTACCTCGCCCGCGCCGGCGTGCACGAGGTGGTCGTCCGCAACGACCTCGACCCGGACCAGATCGGATACGTCCCTCCGCAGACGGTGAAGCGAACCCTGGAGTCGTCCGGCTACCGCAAGATCACCGGGTTCGGCCCGCTGGTGACCGGCGGACGCATCGCCGCCGACACCCCGCTCCAGGTACAGGGGCTGTTCCCGCGGCTCCAGGCCGTGGAGATCTACCAGCCGCTGGGCCGCGACGCGAGGCCGGGCCGGGTCGGTGTGTCGGCCGTGGCCGACACGGCCGTGGTCAGCGGCGGCCCCGAGTCGCTGCTCCAGCTGTCCGCCGACCCCTCGCTGGCCGAGCGGCCGGCCGTCCTGGCCGGGGACCGTCTGCCCCGGGGCGTCGTCCCGCCGGTGAAGGCGGTCGCCGACGGGCTGCGTCGCGCCGACACCCGCTTCGGCCTGGTCAACAACAACACCTCGTACACGTACACCGCGGACGAGCGCAATCACCCCGGCAGCCTGCAGAACCCGGGCGAGCGGCCGCATCAGATCCTGCCGTCGGAGGGCGCCGAGCACCAGACGACGGCGGTGCTGCGCGGCGCCGCGGCCGTGACGGCCTCCAGCAGCGGCAACTGGCTGTTCCACCAGCCCCAGTACGACCCGGTGAACGCGTTCGACGGCAATCCGGACACCGTGTGGACCGAGGGCACCCCCGGTGAGCCCGTCGGACAGTGGCTCAAGGTGGACTTCTCCGCGCCGACCGACATCCCGGCCTCCCTCCAGGTGACGCCCCTGCCGGGCGACGCCCTGCGCGCGGCGCCCACGCGGGTGCGGATCGAGACCGACCGCGGTGCGGCCGACAGCCCCCTGCAGACGAACGGCCGGCCGCAGTCCGTCAAGGCCCCCTCCGGCAGGGCCTCCTGGATGAAGATCACCATCGTCGCCGCGCAGCAGGCGCGCCCGGGCCTCTCGGGCGCCGGGTTCTCCGAGGTGTCGATCCCGGACGTGCAGGTGACGCGCATGCTCGTGCTGCCCGCCGACGCGGAGCGCACCGAGGCGGAGACGACCGTGTACTCGCTCCACCGCGGCACCGACGCGGGCGGACTGTCGCCCGCGTCGGTGGAGGTGGGACTCCACCGGATGTTCCGCACCCGGGCAGCGGGCGAGTACGAGGTGTCGGCGCGAGCCGTCGCCGTGCCCGGCACGGCCCTGGACGCACTGCTCGACCGTGCGGCTCCCGGATCGAGGAACCGGGTGACGGCCACGGCGGACTCCGTGAGCCGCAACGGCGCGTCCCTCGGCGCCCGGAACCTGGTCGACGGCGACCTGACCACCTCCTGGATCGCGGGCGACCGGCCCGTCGTCCATCTGGCCTGGCCCGGGAAGCGGCCGGTCGACGAGATCGTCCTCGCAGCGGCGGGCGGGGTGTCCACCCGGCCCGAGCAGGTGATGATCAGCTCCCCGCACGGCGCCGCCGTGGCCGATGTCGACGAGAACGGACGGGTCCGCTTCCCGGCGATCACGACCGACCGGCTCGACATCACCATCAGCAGGGTCGCCCCGCTCACCGTCCACAATCCGGTGGCGAACGGGCCCTTGCAACTGCCGGTCGGGCTGAGCGAGGTGCACGTCCCCGCACTGGCCGACCTGCGGGTGCCGAGGCCCAAGCCGTCCGCGCGCTTCTCCCTGCCGTGCGGCGAGGGCCCGGACCTCGCGGTGGGCGGCGTCCTGCACAAGACGAAGGCCTCCGGACTCGTCGGAGACCTCACCGAACGACGTCCCGTCACCGTCACCCTCTGCGCGGGGGAGGAGAAGGACGGAACCCTGGAACTCCCGTCCGGCGAGCACGAGGTGGAGGCGGGTGACGCGGGCCCGCTGGCGATCACCGACGTCACGCTGACCCGGGGCACCGCGGAGAAGCCGGCGGGGGCGGCGGGGCGCGAGGCCACCGTCACCCGGTGGAGCGAGGACAGCCGGACCGTCTCGGTGTCGCCCGGCTCCGGCGAAGCCACGTACCTGCGGACCTACGAGAACGCCAACGACGGCTGGAAGGCCACCCTGGGCGGCACGGAGCTGGAGTCGGTGCGCCTCGACGGCTGGCAGCAGGCCTGGGTGATCCCGGCCGGGGCGTCCGGCACGGTGACCATGGAGTTCGAGCCCTCCGGGCCGTACCGGGCGGCCCTGATCGGCGGTGCGTGCGCGCTCGTCGCGCTGGTCGCCCTCGCCTTCGTGGGCCGTCGGCGCGGCGACGGCATGACCGAAGAGGAGCGCTCCGAACCGTCGCCCCCGGGCCTGCTGCTCGGAACGCTGGTGCTGACCGCGGTCGTCGCGGTGGCGGCGGGGCCGCTGGCCCTGGTCGTGCCCGCACTCGCCGTGGCGGCCCGGTTCCGGCCGGCGGTGCTGGTCCCGACCGCGGCGGCGGCGATGGCCGGGGCCGGCCTGGTCGCCGCCGTCGGCGCCGGTGAGCCGGTCGCCGCGGGGGAGGGCGCGTTCAGCGGCTTCGCGCAGGTGCTCGCGCTGGTGGCCCTGTCCGCGGCGCTGGTGACGCCGGTACGGCCGACGGCCGAGGCCGCCGAGCGCGGGTCCGGTGCCGGGCAGGAGCCCGGCGACGGTCGCCCGGACGGCGACGCGTCGGGCACTGCGGAAGCCGGACCGGTGGTCACGGCCAGACCCCGGTCCGCCGCCGGCGGGGACCGGCCGGCGCCGCCCCTCCGGCGGCCCGAAGGCGGTGGCCCCTCGTGACCGCCCCCGGGAACGCCCGCGGGGGGAGCGCTCCGGGGGCGGGGGCCGGGAGGACGCCGGCTCCTCCCTCCGAGGCCCGGATCCCCTTTCCGACCGCCGACGAGGTGTCGCGACACTGCCTCAGCGACGACGAACCGGAGAGCGTGCACATCGAGGTCCATCTGCCCGGACGGCTGGACCCGGAGAGGCTGCGGGCGGCGTTCCGGCGGGCATTGCTGGCGCACCCCCGGGTGCTGACGCGGGAAGTGCCCGGCCGACGGATCCGGCGCTCCTTCGCCTGGGAACTGACCGGCGAACCGGACGTCGACCCCGTGAGCCTCGCGGGGCGCGGCGCGGCCGCGTTGGCCGGTGCCCGGGCCCGCGCGCTGGACGCGTGCCCGCCGCTCACCCTGTCACCGCCGATGCGCCTGGAGATCGTCGAGGTGGACGGGGCGTCGGCCGCGACGGAGTCGTCCTCGGCGGCCGGCCCGGCTGACCCGACGAGGACCGTGCTGCTGCTGACGACGCATCACACGGCCCTCGACGCCCCGTCGGGCCTGCGCGTGCTCGCCACGACCGCCGAGGAGTACGCAGGTGGGGCGGCGCTCCCGGTGGACGGGCGGGTCCGGCCCGCCCGTTCGGGTCCGGCCGCGAGCGGAACCGGCCGGACCGTGCGCACCCGTCCCGTACGCGTCGCGCCGGACTCCCGCCCCGAGTCGGTTCGCGCCCGCGCCGTGGGCAACGGCATGCTCCAGGTGGACCTGCCCGTACCGCCGCGGCGGGCGGCGCCGCACGCGGACCTGCCGCCCTGGACCGTCAACGACCGGCTCCTGGTCGCCGCGTCCCTGACGGTCGGCCGCTGGAACGCCGAGCGAGGCCGGCCGACCGGGCCGGTACGGATCACGATGCCCGTCGACGACCGGCCCCGCGGCCGCGAGATGCCGATGGGCAACGGAACCCGGCTCGTCGAGGTGGCCATGACCCCCGACGACCCCCGCGACACGGACCTGCTGCTCGGGGAGCGGCCGGACCCGGCGGCCGTGGCCCGGCTGCTGCGCACCACCGCGCGGCGCACCCGCGCCCTGAAGGCGTCCCACGGCGCCCCCCTGGGTGCCGGGGCGAGTCTGCTGACCGCACCGCTGCTCCCGGTCGGCGTCCGGGGCGTGCTCACCCGTGGCGCACGGCGGGCGGCGGCGCCCTGGACGTCGACGGCACTGGTCACCAACATCGGACGGGTGCCGTACGCGCTGGACTTCGGCGACGGCGGCCGGGCGACGGCCGTGTGGTTCTCCGCACCGGCGCGGATGCCGCGCGGGCTGGGCGTCGCGGCCGCCTCCACCGGCGGTCGCCTGCACGTGACGCTGCGCTGGTCGCGGGCGCTGCTCGACGACGAGGCCGGTGCCCGCCTGGCGGGCCTGTTCGAGGAGTCGCTGGCCGCGACGGGCGTCGAGGCGCCCGCGGACCGGGAACGCACCTCGGGCCGGGACGGGACGCAGCCCCGCGGCACACCGCACACGGACCCGACACCGGCGGGAGCCCGCTCCACCGAGGACAACCACAAGAGGCCGTCATGACACGCTCCGCCCATGGCTCCGCGGCACCCGGGACGTCGCCCGACGCGGCGGTCACGTCGTCGAACGGGCCGGTCCCCGGGCTGCGGGACTTCTACGAGAACCCCGCCGTCCCCGTCGCCTCCGGGGAAGCCCGCACCCTGCGCCAGGCGCGGATGCTGGCCGACGCGCTCGGCCCCGTCGGGCCCGGCTCCCCGGCCGCGACCGTCCTCGACGTGGGCTGCGGGGACGGCTCGGCCGGTGCGACCGCCGCCCGCGTCCTGGACGGGCACCGCGTCGTCGGGATCGACTGGTCGCAGGACGCGCTGCGCCGGGCGGCACCGCGCCTGAGCCAGGTCGTCCGCGGCGAACTGACCGGCAGCGGACTGCCGTTCGCCTCCGGCAGCGCCGACGCCGTGCTGTTCAGCGAGGTCGTCGAGCACCTCGTCGACCCCGACAGCGCCCTCGACGAACTCCGCAGGGTCCTGCGGCCCGGCGGGCATCTGATGCTCTCGACGCCGAACCTCGGTGCCTGGTACAACCGCGCCCTGCTGCTCGCGGGGGTCCAGCCGGTGTTCTCGGAGGTGAGCCTGCGTCGCATCCACGGCAGACCGGGCAAGGAGGTGGTGGGCCATCTGAGGCTGTACACGGCACGCGCGCTGCGCGAGTTCGTGACCGCGTCCGGTTTCGAGGTGGTGGCGGTCGCCGGTGCTCCGTTCCACGGAGTGCCGCGCCCCCTGCGTCCGCTGGACCGGCTGGCCTGCGGGCTGCCGTCCCTCGCCTCCATCCTCCTCGTGCATGCGAGAAAGGCCTAGCCCGTGGTGTGGGGTGTGGCCGCCGCGCTGGTGGCGAACGTCCTGTACAGCACCGGCTTCGTCCTGGAGAAGCGGGCGCTGGCCGGCATGCCGCCGCTCAGCGCCGCCCGCCCGGGCCGGGCCGTCGTCCTGCTGCTCTCCAGACCGTTGTGGATCTGCGGGGCCGTGGCGCTGGGCCTGGGGTTCGCCGCGCAGCTGGCCGTCTACCGCACCCTGCCCATCGCCGCCGCGCAGGGCCTGTTCCTCTCCGGTCTCGTGCTCCTCCTGGTGCTCTCGTCGGTGGTGCTCGGTGAGCGCCCCTCCGGCCGGGAGCGGCGGGCCGTGGCCGTCATCGGCCTGGCGCTCGTGATGGTGGTGGGCTCGCTGTACGGGACCCGGGAGGAGATCAGCCGCAGCGCGCCCACGGGCGTCCTGCTGGCCCTGTGCGTGCCGTCCCTCGCGGCCGGGCTCGCGCTCTACTCGGCGGCGGAGCGGCGGGCGCGCAGGCGCCATCGGCAGCCGACCACAGGTGTGGCGTACGCGGTCGCGGTCGGTCTCATCTACGGTGTCAGCTCCCTCGCCATCAAGGGCGTGTCCGGCCGGCTGGACACCTCGGACCTGCTCGGCTCCGTCCCCGCCCTGCTCGCCTCCCCCTACCCGTACCTCCTGCTGCTGACGGGGGTCACCGGCCTCGTGCTGTCGCAGACCGCGCTCCAGCGCTGCCGGGCCTCCCTGATCGTCCCGGTGTGCTCGACGGTGGCCTGTGTGTTCGCCATCGTGAGCGGGACGATCGCGTTCGACGAGCCGCTGCCCGACGACGCGCCGCGGCTGTTGCTGCGGCTCGGCGGCACCGTCCTCGCCCTCACCGTTCTGCTCACCATGCCGCGACACGACGCGGATCCCCCCACTCCCGAAGGAAACCGCCCATGAATCCCGACAGCCCGCTGCTGCGGATCCTCGCCTGCCCCCTCGACAAGGGGCCGCTGATCCTCGACAAGAACGGCGGTGCCCTCTACAACCCGCGCCTGCGCCGCCGGTATCCGATCGTCGACGGCATTCCGCAGCTGCTTCCCTCCTCGGGAGTGCCCGCCGTCGAGGAGGAGACCGCCGTCGAGCGAGCGGGGCGCTTGACGGAAGACCGCGCGCCCGGAGCCGTAGGATGACCGCTACTGCTCAGTAGGGCGACGTATCGAGCAGAAAACCTCAGCACGCGTGTTGACCTGTGCATGCTCCGCGGGCTTGGATGCGCTGCGTACGCATCACGCCCACTCCTCAGGAGCGTGCCCATGAACCCACGTCGAACGAGGCTCCGCGTCTCGGTCCTCGCCTCGATCCTGCTCGCGATGACGTCCACGACAGCCGGTGCCGCCGTCCCGGCGAGCGACGCGGCGGACGTCGGCGGTCGGCTCGGTGACGTCACCGGCTTCGCGGCCGACGGCGACGTCTACACCGTCTCCTCGGGGCAGGCGAAACTGCGCATCAGCTTCCAGGACGACGACCTGTTCCGGGTCCACCTGGCACCGGACGGACGCTTCACCGACCCCGCCAACGACGACCCGTCGGATCCGGCGGCCCCCGACGCGGACATCGTCGTCAAACGCGACTACGACGGCGCGGGCTCGACGCACACCGAGCGCGCCGACGCCTACGTCATCCGCACCGACGAGGCGACGCTGACCGTTTCCAAGGCGCCCCTCACCCTGACGCTGGCCGACGAGGACGGCACGGAGCTGTGGCGCGAGAGCGCGCCGCTCTCCTGGTCCGGCGAGGGCGCCGTTCAGTCGCTGGCCCGGGGCGCCCAGGAGCAGTTCTTCGGCGGCGGCATGCAGAACGGCCGGTTCAGCCACCGCGACCGGACGATCGAGATCGACCGTGACTACAACTGGAACGAGGGCGGCAACCCGAACGCCGTCCCGTTCTACGTCTCCAGCCGCGGCTACGGAGTGCTCCGCAACACCTTCGCCCCCGGCGCGTACGACTTCCGCTCCCCGGTGCGCACCACCCACAAGGAGCAGCGGTTCGACGCGTACTACTTCGTCGGCGACGCCAGGCAGGTCATCGACGGCTACACCGAACTGACCGGCCGTCCCGCCATGATGCCGATGTACGCGCTCGAGGTCGGTGACGCCGACTGCTACCTGCACAACCGCAACCGTGGCGAACGCAGGACGCTCCGGGACGCCACGACCATCGCGGACGGCTACGCCGAGCACGGCATGCCGCTCGGCTGGATGCTCGTCAACGACGGGTACGGCTGCGGCTACGAGGACCTCGCGAAGACGGCCGGCATGCTCCACGGGCACGGCGGCGAACTCGGCCTGTGGACCGAGTCGGACCTGACGGAGCAGGAGGCCGAGGTCGGCGCGGGCGTACGCGTCCGCAAGACCGACGTCGCCTGGGTCGGTCCGGGCTACCGCTTCGCACTCGACGCCTGCGAGAAGTCGCGGAGCGGCATCGAGCGGCACAGCGACGACCGCGCCACGGTCATGACCATCGAAGGCTGGGCGGGCACCCAGCGGTGCGGCGCGATGTGGAGCGGTGACCAGGCCGGCAGCTGGGACTACATCCGCTGGCAGATCCCCACCTACGCCGGCTCCACCATGTCCGGCCAGCACATGACCACCGGGGACATCGACGGCATCTTCGGCGGCAGCGCCGAGACGTACGTCCGCGACCTCCAGTGGAAGATGCTGCTGCCGATGACGTACTCGATGAGCGGCTGGGCGTCGAGCGACAAGCAGCCCTGGCGGTACGGCGCGCCCTACACCGCGATCAACAAGAAGTACCTGATGCTCCACGAGCGGCTGCTGCCCTACTTCTACACCCACGCCGCGAACGCCTCCGCGAACGGCGTCGGCCCCACCCGCCCGCTGTACCTCAACTACCCGGACGATCCGGCGACGTGGGGTGACAAGGCGACGTACCAGTTCCTCGCCGGTGACGACTTCCTGGTCGCCCCCGTGTACGAGGACAGCACGGTGCGGAACGACATCTACCTGCCCGAGGGGCGCTGGGTCGACTACTGGACCGGGCGCGTGTACGAGGGCGAGCAGACCCTCCAGGGCTACCACGCCCCCCTGGACACCCTGCCGCTGTTCGTCCGGGCCGGCGCCGTCGTGCCGATGTTCCCCGAGGGCACCACGGACTGGAAGCAGGGCAAGGACGCCGGCCGGCTCGACCTGGACGTCTACCCCGAGGGAACGTCGTCCTTCACCCTCTACGAGGACGACGGCCGCACCCGCGCCCACGCCGGGGGCGCCTCGGCGACCCAGACGATCGACGTGAACGCACCCGCCGCCCGCCGCTCCGGCACCGTCGACATCACCGTCGGCGCGCTCGAAGGACGCTACGCGGGCAAGCCCGCCGAGCGGCGGTACGGTCTGACCGTGCACACCGACGACGTACCCTCCGTCGTGCGGGTGGAGGGCGGGAACCTGGCCAGGGCGGCGACGGCGGCGCAGCTCGAAGCCGCCGGGACCGGCTGGTTCTACGACGCGGCGACCGGCGTCGTCCACGTGAGGACCGCCACGACGCCCACCACGTCGGCGCTGAGGATCCAGCTCGTCGGGACGACCGCGGTCGGCGGGCGGCACCCCGACGACCGGGACGTCCGACTCACCGCGGAAGCCCCGCTGATCGTCGCGAGCGGCGAACCGATGCGGGTGACGACCTCGTTCACGAACAGCACCGCCAAGCCCGTCGACGTGACCGCCTCCGCCCTGACGGCCCCCGAAGGCTGGACCGTGGAGGCCGAGGGCCCGACCACCGCCAGGGTGGAGACCGGCACCACCTACACCGCACGCTTCACCGTGACGGCTCCCGACACCGCGGAACCGGGCACGTTCGAGCTGGGTGCCACCACGTCCTACGCCACCCGCAACGCGTCCTGGACCGTCCGCTCCCAGGCGGCCACCACCCTCGCGTACGCCTCCGTCGCGGCGGCCGCGGACAACGTCGGGGTCACCGCCGAGGACGGGCCGCAGACCGGGAACATCGACGGCGGCGGCTCCAGCTTCATCGCCGAACGACTGGCGGCGGCCGGGGTCGCGCCGGGCGCCACGGTGCGGGCCAACGGGTTCACCTTCACCTGGCCCGACGCCGCGCCGGGCACGGCCGACAACGCCACGGGCAGGGGGCAGACCATCAAGGTCACCGGAACGGAGAAGGGCAACGCCCTCGCCTTCCTCGGCACGGGCACGAGCGGCGCCGCGGGCGGCAAGGCCCTCGTGCACTACACCGACGGTTCCACGGCCGAGGTGACGGTGGGCTTCCCCAACTGGTGCTGCCTGGCGACGGACACCTACGGCGCGAGCACCGCCGTCACCACCCGGGGCAAGAACACACCGACCGGCCCCGCCTACCCCACCGTCTCCTACCGCCTCTACACGAAGACCGTCGCGATCGACCCGGCCCGCCAGGTGGCCGCGGTCACCCTGCCGAACAACGGAACCGTCCACGTCTTCGCGATGAGCGTCGGCCACGAGGAGATCGTCCCCCCGCCCCTCCCCGACGGCCAGTACGCCCTCGCCCACAGCACCGAGAGCGGGCCCCTGCTCCAGGCGCCCGGTGACACCAACGCGGGCCGGCTCACCGTCGGCGCCCCCTCCGCCTCGCCCGCCCAGAAGTGGAACGTCACCCGCAACGACGACGGCTCCTACCGGCTCAAGAACGCCGGCAGCGGCCTGTGCGCCGACGTGGCGGGCAGCTCCACGGCCGACGGGGCCCCGGTGGTCCAGTACACCTGCGGCAGCACCGAGAACCAGAAGTGGACGGTGACCAACGAATCCGGGTCGCTGACGCTCAGGGCCAAGCACAGCGGCCTGTCCCTGGCGGCCACTCCCGAGGGCCTCGTCGTCCAGGCGACCACCTCGCCGACCCGCGCCCAGCGCTGGCGCCCGAAGGCCGCCTGACCCCCGCCCTCACCGCCCGCGTGGGCCCCCCGCCGCCGTCCGGCGACCGGGGGGCCCACGCGGCCGCAGGTGTCGAACCCGTCCGGGGTGGAAGACGCGGAGAGTCAGGCAAGGCAGGCCCCGATGCGAGGAGGCCCCCGTGTCACCGTCCCTGGAGTTCCCCTACGCCCGGATCCGGCGGCAGGTGGAAGCCCGCGCCGACCGCTTGTGGGAGGTGAGCCTCGCCCTGCACCGCGAGCCCGAGACCGCCTACGAGGAGCACCGGGCGGCCCGGCTGCTGAGCCGGGAGCTGGAGCGCGAGGGCTTCCGCGTACGGACGGGGGTGGCCGGCATGCCGACCGCCTTCGTCGCCGAGACCGGGGCGGGGCCCCGCCCCGGCGAGCGGGCCTCGGAACGCCCCCGGCCGCGGGTCGCCCTGCTCATGGAGTACGACGCGCTGCCGGGGCTCGGGCACGCCTGCGGGCACAACCTGATCGCCTCCGCCGGCCTCGGCGCCGCGCTCGCCGTGCGGGCCGCGCTCGGCGAGTCCGTCGGCACCCTGCTGGCCGTCGGGACGCCCGCGGAGGAGCGCGGCGGCGGCAAGGTGGCCATGGTGGAGGCGGGCGTCTTCGACGGGGTCGACGCGGCCCTGATGTTCCACCCGGGCGTGTACGACTGGGCCCGGGCGCCGCTGACCGCCAGCGCCCAGGTGCGGATCGGGTTCCACGGGCGGGCCGCCCACCCCACCGGCAACCCGACCCAGGGCATCGACGCCCTCGGGGCGCTCGTCCAGCTCTTCAACACCCTCGGCGTCCTGGCCCGGCGGCTGCCGTCCGGCTCCCACGTCCAGGGCATCGTCTCGGAGGGCGGCGAGGCGACCAACATCGTCCCCGCCTACGCGGAGGGCCTCTTCGGGCTGCGCGGCGCGACCACCACCGCCCTCGAGGAGCTGGTGGAGGAGGTGCGTTCGTGCGCCGAGGGGGTCGCCCTCGCCACCCGCACCAGGGCGGAGGTGACGGACGTCGGCGGCCGCTACGAGCACTTCCGCGACAACGACGTGCTGTCGGACCTCTTCGCCGGGCACCTCGCGCGCACCGGCATCCGGCTCACCGACCCGACCCCCGGGATCTACCTGGGCTCCTCGGACATCGGCAACGTGAGCACCCGCGTCCCGGCCGTCCACCCCTTCGTGGCCATCATGGGAGCCGACGGCCCTGACGGCTCCGACCACACGCCCCGCTTCGCCGAGGCGGCCGCCGGGCCCCGCGCCCGCCTCGTGATGCTGAGCGCCGCGGAGGCGCTCGCCTGCACGGCCGCCGACGTCCTCCTCGGCGCGGGCGTGGCGGAGCGCGCCTGGGACTGCCACCAGCGGAAGGCCGAAGCGGGGCTGTGAGGGCCCCGCCACCGGGGCCGGGCCCGTCGGTCCCGGCCCCGGCTCCGGCGCCCGCTCAGTCCTCGACCGTGACGCGTACGGACGTGACCTCGGGGTCGGCGGCGTCCGGGACGACCATGCCCGCCTCGACGCCGCTGCGCAGGTAGTGCAGGACCGCGGAGTTCAGCCGCTCGCCCGGCAGCGCCGCCGGGATGCCCGGCGGGTAGGGCGTCAGCATCTCGGCGGTCACCCGGCCCACGGCCTTCTCCCACGGCACCTGCTCGACGCGCCCGAAGAAGGCGTCGCGCGGCAGCATCACCTGTTCCAGACGGAGCTCGGCCGGGTCCGGCACCTCCACCTCCGGCGCGCCCGCCAGCTCGCCGGCGTGCCGGGCGACGTCGTGCAGCGCGGCGACCAGGGCGTCGGCCGTGCCCGTGTCGTCCGCGTGGGTGAGCTGCGCGCTGGTGCGACGGTGGTCGGAGAGGTGCAGGTTGATCTTGTGGCGCTCCCGGATCCAGTCGGCGACGCGGTAGCCGGTCGTCCCGAGCCCGGTGATGTCGACGATGACCTGGAGGGGGTCGAGGTCGGCCGCGAGCCCCGGGCCGCAGAAGTCGTCCCGCCCGTGGACGTGCAGACCGTCGATCCCGTCCAGCCGCTCCCGTACCGTCTCCGCGAGGGCGAGCGCCTCGTCGTACAGGGCGTGCCCGTGCTGCACCATCTGCCGGCGCCAGCCGTCGAGGGCGGCGTACACGAGCGAGGACGGGCTCGTGGTCCCGAGCAGGTCCTCCCGGTTCTTGAGCACCTCCGGCTCGATCAGGTCGCCCTGGAGGTGGAAGACGGAGCCCTGCTCCAGGCCGGAGCCCATCTTGTGGACCGAGGTGACGCAGACGTCCGCGCCCGCGTCCATCGCCCAGGTGGGCAGCCCGGGATGGAACGGCAGGTGGGCTCCCCAGGCCTCGTCGACGATGAGCGGGACGCCGTGGTCGTGGCAGGTGCGGGCGATCGCGGCCAGGTCGGAGCAGGTGCCGTACGGCGTCGGCGTGGTGACCAGCGCTCCGCGCGCGTCGGGGTGCTCGGCGAACGCCGCGCGGAAGGCCTCGGCGGACGGGGGATGGGCGAGGTGCAGGCGCGCGTCCCACTGGGGGTCGACCCAGACGGGCACGATCCCGGCGAGCACGAGCCCGGACACCACCGACTTGTGGGCGTCCCGCCCCACCAGCAGCTTCTCGTGCGGACCCGCGACCGACAGCATGGCCGCCTTGACGGAGAGGGAGCTGCCGCAGGTCGAGAAGAAGGTGTGGTCCGCCCCGACGGCGTCGGCCATCAGGGCCTCGGCCTCGGCGAGCACCCCCTTCGAGGAGGTCCGGTCGTCCAGCCCGCTGACGGCCAGGACGTCCGACCGGAAGACGGCGTCGCCGAGGACCGCGCGCACGCGAGGATCGGCGCCGCGGCCCTGTTTGTGACCGGGCGGGGTGAAGGGTGTCTGCTTCTCGGCGTGGTACGCGATCAGCGCGTCCAGCACCGGTGCCTTGGAGTGGTCCATGACTCTGCGGGTTCCCCCGACGCGGACGGGAACACGCAGAACGGTCACGGTACGCGGCTCCCGCACGAGCGGTCGTCCGGACGGCACGCGAGGTCGGAGGCATGGTCAGCGCGAGGCGGGGCAGTCGGGGGGACACAGGGGAGCCGCCGCCGAGACGGCGAGGCCCCGACTTTGAGAAGGCCGTCCGAATACAGGGAGTCACGGTGACCGTCCGTATCGGGGTCGAAGAAGAATTTCACGTGATCGACATCGAGAGCGGCCAGCTGGTGCCGCGCGCCGACGCGCTGCTGCGCGCCGTGGAACGCTACGGCGACACCTTCACCGGAGAGCTGCCCCGGTCCGTCGTCGAATCCAACAGCGGGGTCCACGCGACCCTCGACGGCCTCTTCGCCGACCTGACCACGACCCGCGCCCGGCTGGACCGCGCCGCCGCCTCGGAGGGACTGGCCGTCGTCGCGGCCGGCACCGCCCCGCTGGCCCGGCTCGGAGCCGTCTCGTGCGCCGACGACGACCCCCGCTACGCGCACATGACCGGCGAGTACCGCAAGCTCGCCGACGAGCAGCTGATCTGCGGCGTCCACGTGCACGCCGACGTGCCCGACCGGGACACGGCGGTCCGCGCGATGTGCGTCGTCGCGCCCTGGCTGCCCGTCTTCCTCGCGCTCTCCGCGAGTTCGCCGTACTGGCTGGGCGCCGACACCGGGTACGCGAGCTGGCGCACCATGGTCTGGCAGCGCTGGCCCACCGCCGGCCCGCCCGGCTGCTTCACCGGCGCGGAGGAGTACGACCGGGTGGTGGAGGAGCTCGTCGGCTCGGGCGTCATCAGCGACCCCGGCATGATCTACTACGACGTCCGCCCCTCGGCGCACGTCCCCACCCTCGAACTGCGCGTCTGCGACGCATCCCCGCGCGTCGAGACGGTGGTGCTGATCGCCGCGCTCTACCGCGCGCTCGTGGCGGACGCCCGCGCCCGCCTGGCGCGAGGGGAACCCGCCTGCGACGGCAACCACACCTGGCTGCGCGCGGCGACCTGGCGCGCCGCCCGCTCCGGCCTGGAGGGCGACCTCGTCGACCCGGTGACCCGCCGCCCCGCACCCGCCCCCGCCGTGGTGCGCGGCCTGCTCCGCCGGCTGCGTCCCGTACTGGAGGAGTACGGGGACTGGCCGGCCGTACGGTCGCTCACGGAGGAGGCCCTCGCCCGGGGGAGCGCCGCGGAACGGCTGCGCACCACGGCGGCACGTGAGGACCTGCTCGCCGGTGTGGACCAGCTCGCCGCGGACACGCGCGGCAGGGCCCGGCCCGCCGCCCTGCCCCCGCGTCCCGCCCCCAGGACCCGGGCCGCCCGCCCCGGCGGGCGTGCGGCGGCGGGCGCGCTGTGAACCGGCGCGACGCGGGCGACGGCCCGGCGGCGACCTCCGCCCGCACCGACATCCCCGCGGGACGGCGTCCCCTCGTCACGACGTCCGACCGACACGACATACGACCCTCCGACAGAGGAGCGACGACGCACATGCGAAAACACGCCCGTCTGCCCGTGCACGCCGTGCACGCCAGCGACCCCGCGCCCCGTACGAGCGGTACGGTGCGGCCCACCGTCCAGGGAGGTGGCGCCCCGTGTGCGGCCTGACCGGTGAAATGCGGTTCGACGGAAGCCGTCCCGACCTGGCGGCGGTGGAGCGCATGGCCGACCGGCTGGCGGCCAGGGGACCCGACGGACGGGGCATGTGGTCCCAGGGAGCCATCGCGCTGGGCCACCGACGGCTCAAGATCATCGACCTGAGCGACCGCGGCAGCCAGCCCATGACCGACACCGAAGCCGGTCTGACCTGCGTGTTCAACGGCTGCATCTACAACTACCAGGACCTCAGGGCAGAGCTCCGGGCACTCGGGCACACCTTCGCCACCACGTCGGACACCGAGGTCGTGCTCAAGGCGTACCGCCAGTGGGGCACCGACTTCGTCACGCGCCTCGTCGGCATGTTCGCCGTCGCGCTGGCGGAGCACCGCACCGGCCGGCTCGTCCTGGTCCGCGACCGGCTCGGCATCAAGCCGCTCTACCTCGCCCAGACGCCCGGCAGGCTCCGGTTCGCCTCCACGCTGCCGGCCCTGCTCGCGGGCGGCGGCGTCGACACCAGCCTCGACCCGGTGGCGGCCCACCACTACATGAGCTGGCAGTCCACGGTCCCCGCGCCGCGCACGATCCTCGCCGGGGTACGGAAGCTCCCCCCGGCCACCGTCCGCGTCGTCGAACCGGACGGCACCCACACCGACCGCACCTACTGGCAGCCCTCCTACGCGCGCCGCGCCGAGTTCTCCGGCATGGACGCCCAGGAGTGGCGGGACGCCGTGCTCGGCGCCCTCCGCACCGCCGTGCGGCGCCGGATGGTGGCGGACGTGCCCGTCGGCGTGCTCCTCTCCGGCGGTCTGGACTCCAGCCTGATCGTGGCCCTGCTGGCCGAGGAAGGACAGGCGGACCTCGCGACCTTCAGTGTCGGCTTCGAGTCGGAGGCCGATCAGGAGGGTGACGAGTTCTTCTACTCCGACCTCGTCGCCCGGCGCTTCGAGACCGACCACCACCAGCTGATGGTCCCGTCCGACCGGGTCTCCACCGCGCTGGACGCCACGGTAGCCGCCATGAGCGAGCCCATGACGAGCCACGACGTCGTCGCCTTCCACCTGCTCTCGGAGCTGGTCTCGAAGGAGGTCAGCGTCGTCCAGAGCGGCCAGGGCGCCGACGAGGTCTTCGCCGGCTACCACTGGCACCAGCAGCTCGCGCAGGTGTCCCGCGCCCAGGAGCCCGACCGGTACGCCGAGGTCTACTTCGACCGCACCCACGCGGACCTGGAGAAGATCCTCCAGCCGCACATGCTGCCGCTCCGCGACGTGTCCAGGGACTACATCGAGGCCCACATGGCCGCGCCGGGCGCCGAGACGGCGATCGACGCCGGTCTGCGCACCGAAACCCACGTCATGATGATCGACGACCCCGTGAAGCGGGTCGACAACATGACCATGGACTGGGGCCTCGAGGCCCGGGTGCCCTTCCTCGACCACGAGCTCGTCGAGCTCGCGGCCGCGTGCCCGCCCGAGCTGAAGCTCGCGCAGGGCGGCAAGGGCATCCTCAAGGACGTCGGGCGGACGGTCCTCCCGCGCGACGTGGTCGACCGGCCCAAGGGGTACTTCCCCGTCCCCGCCATCCACCACCTCGCCCCGCCCGTCATGGAGCGCGTCCGCGACGCCCTGGCCGCGCCCGCCGCCCGCTCCCGCGGGCTGTTCCGCGAGGAGTACGTCGCCTCCCTCCTGGAGGCGCCCGACGACCACCGCGCACACCGCGGGCAGAACGCCCTGTGGCAGGTAGCGTTGCTGGAGATATGGCTGCAGACGCACGGAATCGACTGATCGGAGACCGCCGGGCGGGCGCGCCCGCGGCACAGCTCCTGCCCGTCGGGGCGGGGTACCCGGACACGCCGCCGCTGCAGACGGCGCACGCCTGCTGGTACCCCTCCGCCGACCCGGGCGGCGAGCGCGTCGCGTTCGTCTGCGACCGGGGCGGTTCGCCGCAGCTGTGGGTCGGGCAGGCCGACGGCGACCAGGCCTGGCCGCTCGACACCACGCCCGACCCGGTCACGGAGGTCGCCTGGTCGCCGGACGGCCGGTGGATCGCGTACACCGTCGCCCCCGGGGGCAGCGGGCACACCCGCGTCCTCTGCGTCCGCCCCGACGGCTCGGACCGCAGGGTCCTCGCCGGGGCGGAGCCCGGTACCTCGGCCTACCTGGGGTGCTGGGTCGGCGACGGTTCGGCGCTGGCCGTCACCGTCGCCGAGCCCGTCGACGCGGCGGGGAACCCCGTCAGGCACCAGGAGGAGCAGCCGGCCCGGACCGACCGTGACGGGCCGGCCACCCTCCTCGGCGCGGACGGCCGCCCGATCCGCGACGGCCGGCCGCTCGGGAACGGCCGCCCCGGATCGGGCGGTGCTCCGCTCCCGGGCGCCGGCCTGGACCTGGGCGGTGGCGTGGAGGCGAGCGGCGGCGTGGTGCCGGGCGGCACTGCGCTAACGGGCGGCGGCCCGTTGGGGGACGGTGGATCGTACGCGGACGGTGGCCTGTTCGCGGACGGTGGCGCGTACGCGGACGGCCCCCCGGCCCTGGACGGCCACCCGGTCCTGGGCGGCCACCCCGCCCTGGACGGGCGCTCGGCCCCGGGCAGCGGCGTGCTCCCGGGCGGCGGCACGGCCCCGCAGGGGACCCAGGCCCCGTACGGCTCTCCGTCCCCCGGCGGCTCCCCGTCCCCCGGCGGTGGCCCCGTCCCGGACGGTGGCCCGGGGTTCGTGCGCGACCGGCTCACCGCCTATCTGCTCGACCCCGACGGGGTCCGCCCCCCGGTCCTGCTCGCCGACGAGTCCGCGGCGGCCACGCTGCGCGTCTGCGACGTCAGCCGCGACGGCCGGCTCGCGCTGCTGCGCCGCGGGCCGCGCGGCGGCCGCGAGGCAGTCGTCGTCCGCGTCGCCGACCAGGCCGCCGCCTGCACGCTCCCGGTCGCCGACGGCGACCCGTGGATCGGCCGCTTCTCGGCCGACGGCCGCACGGTGTGGCTCCGCAGCGACCACGGCGCCGAGTTCGCCGCCCTGCTCGCCCTCGACGTGGACGAGCACGGGCACCGGACCGGCCTCCGCGAGATCGCCCGGAGGGCCGCCCACGACCTGGAACTGTTCGCCCTCGCCGAGGACGGGCACCGCGCCGCCCTCGTCTGGAACGTCGGCGGGACCAGCGAACTGGAGACGCTCGCCCTGCCCGGCCCCGGAGCGGTGCCGGTGCCGCCCCGGACGGTGACGCTCGACCACGAGGTGGTCACCCGTATCGCCGCCGCCGGACCGCACGGCCTCGTGGCCGCGCTGGCCGGGTCGCAGCGCCGCCCCGGGATCTGGCACCTGCCCGACGCGTCGACCGCGCTCCGTACCCCGTGGACCGCGCGGGACGCCGACACGGTCCCGCCCGGCCCCGCCCCCGTACGCCCGGTCCCCCTGCGGCCGAAGGCCCGCGACGGGCTGCGCCTGGGCGGCTGGTACCACCGGGCGCCCGGCCGCGCCCCCGGCGAACCCGCGCCCTGCGTGGTCCACCTGCACGGCGGCCCCGAGGAGCAGGAACGCCCGGTCTTCGAACCGCTGTACCACGAGCTGACCGGCCGCGGCCTCGACGTCTTCGCGCCCGACGTCCGCGGCTCCTCCGGCTGGGGCCGCACCTTCCGCGACGCCGACCTCGGCGAGGGGCGCTTCGCCGCCATCGACGACGTCGCCGACTGCGTCGCCCACATCGTCGAGGCGGGCCTGGCCGACATCCGGCGCCTGGCCGTCATGGGGCACTCGTACGGCGGCTACCTCACCCTCGCCTCGCTCGTCTGGCACCCCGGGCTCTTCCGCACCGGCGTCACCGTCTGCGGCATGTCCGACCTCACGACCTTCTTCGCCACCACGGAACCCTGGCTGGCCGAGTCGGCGGCCCACAAGTACGGCCACCCCGAACGCGACCGGGCCCTGCTGCGCGCCCTCTCGCCCATGAGCCGCGTCGACGCCCTGAGCGTTCCGCTCCTCGCGGTTCACGGAGCCCACGACACCAACGTCCCGCCGCGCGAGTCCGAGCAGATCGTGCGCGCCGCCCGGGAGCGCGGCCTGGAGGCCGAACTGCTCCTCCTGCACGCCGAGGGCCACGACTTCCGCCGCGCCGACAGCCGCCGCCTCTTCCGCCGCACCGCGGCGGACTGGATCGAGAAGCGCCTTGCCTGAGCGCAGGGGGCGCCGCCGTCACCCGATGCCGAAGGGCACCCCGAAGCGCACGCGCAGGCCCGAGCAGTACAGCACGCTCACCGGCGGGGTCCCCGCGAGGGGGAGCCCGGTCGCGGCGGCGACGAGCTCGTCCCGCAGGGACAGCAGGTCGACGTGCCGGAACCGCCACGACTCGTGGTGGAGGGGCCAGTAGTACGTGCGCCCCCACGCCTCGGCGTGCAGTCCCCACCGGGCGGTGAGGAAGTCATCGAGGGCACCGCGCCGGTCCTGCTCCCCGTTCACGGCGGCCCACACCTGGGAGCGGACGCGCCCCGGCCCGTGCCGCCGCACGGTGTAGAGGAGCCGCTCCCCGAAGCGCAGCCGGCGGGCCGACGCCCACCGGTACGGCAGACCGAACACGCCGCGCGCGGTCAGGGTGGGAAGGAGGCGGGCGCAGTCCAGGCTCAGGAACACCACTCCGCGCCGGCCGGAGTCGTCCACGCTGTAGAGGCGTACGTTGATCTCCGGGAACCGTCCCAGGACGGGCAGCGCGGGCCCCGTGGCGAACGAAAGGTCACGCATCTCGAAGAACACGAGCCCCACGAACGTCCGTCCGTCGAGCACGTCGGGGCGCGTCCCGGGCGGGAACAGGTGGGCGACCGCTTCGGGCCGCACCTCCCAGTGGACGAAGAGCACGTCCCTCCAGACCTGGCGGAAGGAGACGCGCCTCGGCCAGTCCGGCGGCGCCGCCGACACGGGACGGGGCGGCGCGGGTTCGCCCGCACGACGGAGCCGCCGTGATGCGGCCCGGCGGCGTTGCGTCGGCATGCCGGTCTCACCGTCCCTCGTGGGGGAGCCCGTGGCGGCGGCCGGCTCGTTCCGTCCGCGGCGGGCCCCCACGGCTCGTGGGGTTGTCGATGCTTCCTTGCCGCAAGGTTCGCCGCGCCGGCGCGCCGGGGAAAGTCGCATCGGTACTGCGTCGAAACCGTCCCGCGGGGACGACGACGCTCGCCGTACGGGCGTTCGGTTAGTCTGGCGCTGTCGGGGGACCCGGTGTCGGTGCCATGATCGGATCGATCCCGGTGCCGCCTCGGAGGAGCGGGGCGGAACGGGGGACGGAACGGGCGGAGGCGGAGCGCAGGTGGGAGACGGAGACCGGGCGGGAGCCGGAGACCGGGCGGGACGGGCGGGGCGGTCCGCCCGAGCCGCGGGCCCCGGCGCGGTGCCCGGGACGAGGCACCGTGGATAAGGTCGCGCTCACGGCCGCCGGTCTGTACGTCATCGTCCTGCTCCGGGCCGGGGGCACCTTCGCCGTCGGCTGGCTCGCCGGAGCCGGTGCCCGGCGCAGCAGGTTCGCCGAGCGGATCTCCTCGGCCAAGGTCCGGCGCGTGGAGCGGGCGATCCAGCGGTGGGGCGCGCCCGTGGTGGCCCTCTCGTTCCTGACCATCGGCTTCCAGACCGCCGCCAACTTCCTCGCGGGCAGCATGCGCATGCCCCTGTCGCGCTACCTCCCGGCCCTCTTCGTCGGGGGTGCGGCCTGGGCGCTGGTGTACGCCACCGCCGGCCTCGGCGCGCTCGAACTGCTGCGGCGCCTGTTCGCCGAACACACGGCGCTCGGCGTGGCCGTGGTGGTCGGCCTCCTCCTCGCGGTGGGGTGCGGCATCGCGCTGCACCGCAGGAGAAGGGCGGAGCCCGCCCCGGACGCGGGGCCGGAAGGGTCCTGAGCCGGATCCGGCGGGCCCGCGCCGGTGTTCACGTCACCATCGGCGCGTGAACAGAGGGGAACAAGGAGCCGACGCGGTAAAGGAGTTGCCGTCGTGCTGCGATACGTTGAAGGGGTGACCGACATCGAATCGCGCATCGACACGTCCCGGCCCCACACCGCCCGGATCTGGAACTACTGGACCGGGGGCAAGGACAACTACCCCGTCGACCGGGAGGCCGGCGACCGGATCCGGGAGCTGCACCCCGGCATCGGCGACTACGCGAAGGCCGACCGGCTGTTCCTGGGGCGGGCGGTGCGGTACCTGGCCGAGCAGGAGGGCATCCGGCAGTTCCTGGACATCGGCACGGGACTGCCGAGCGCCGACAACACGCACGAGGTCGCGCAGCGCGTCACCCCCGACGCCCGGGTCGTCTACGTGGACAACGACCCGCTCGTCCTCGCCCACGCCCGCGCCCTCCTGGTCGGGACGCCCGAGGGCCGCACCGACTACCTGGACGCCGATCTGCGGGACGTCGACGCGATCCTGGCCGAGGCGGCGAAGACGCTCGACCTGTCGCAGCCGGTGGCCCTGATGCTGCTCGGCGTGGTCATCTTCGTCGAGGACGACGAGGAGTCGTACGCGATCGTCCGCCGGCTCATGGACGCGCTCGCGCCCGGCAGCCACCTCGTCCTGTCCCACACGGTCACGCACCCCGACATGCCGGACGTCGACGCGGCGGTGGCGTTCTGGAACGAGCACGGCACCCCCAAGCTCACCCAGCGCACCCCCGAGGCGGTCGCCCGCTACTTCGACGGCCTCGAACTGCTCGAACCCGGCGTGGTGTCCTGCTCCGCGTGGCGTCCCGAGACCCCGGCGCCGGACGTCGCGATGTACGCCGGCGTCGGCCGCAAGACGGCCTAGCTAGGTACGGCAGAAGTACCGTTCCAGCGCCCAGGCGGCGATCCGCTGCCCCGTGGCGTTGCCCACCACGTCGGCGGTCCGGGTGTGGATGCCAGCCCACACCCGGGCGTCGTTGACGTCCTGGTTGTACGCGTCGGCGTGCGCGTAGTGGCGTGTGGTGTGCGTGGCGCCGGAGGTGATCCGCAGATCGATGCGGGAGCTGCCGAACAGCCCCACCAGGGTCCCGGTCAGGGCGCCGCCCACGGTGGCGTGCCCGCTGAGGTAGTCCGGGTGCGCCGGGGTGGCCAGCAGCGGCGACCAGGTCGGGTGCGCGTCGGTGGCCGGGTTGCCGTCGGTGTCCGCCTCGCGGATGGCGGTGACCGGCCGCCAGGTGGCGTAGTGGAGCTTGGCGTCCCAGGCGGCGATCAGCGCGTCCAGCCAGGTGGCGTTGACCGCCGCGTACAGCCGGGCCGCTTCGACGATGTCGAAGCGGTGGCGCGCCGCGTGGTCGCCGAGCGCCGACTGGGTGTCCATGCGGGCGAAGAACCGCGCGGTCTCCGTCTGCCGGGCCGTGCGCAGGGATCCCGTCCTGGCGCCGTACTCCCGTACCTCCTTGAGTTCCCGGGCGTACCGGGCGGAGGTGAGCGCGGGCGGCGGCCCGGGGCGGAACTGGTCGGGGCGGCGCATGAGGAGCGGCCGCATCCGGGCCAGCGGGGCGGTCGTGAACTTCTCGTACTCCTGCGGCGTCGGTCGCCACGTCCCCGGCGCCGGCACCGCAGAGAACGTCACCTCGCGATCGCGGCCGTCGTGTGCGCGCAGGGCCGTCAGGTGCTCCGCCGCGCGTCGTCCGAAGGCCACGCCCGCGTCCTTGGCCGGTCCGTCCGGGACCGCGGCCAGCGACGCGGTCCGGCTCTCCGTCAGTTTCGGTTCCGCCGCGGGGAAACCGGCGAGCAGCACGTGGTACGCCGCCGACACCGCGGCCGCCTCGGGGGAGGCCCCGCGCGGGCCGCGGGCGGCCCAGCGGTAGGGGGCGTACCTCGGCTCGATGCCGACGACCGCGTTGTACATGGCCAGCGCGACGTACGCGTGCCAGACCGAGGCCTCCGCCACCTTCGGGCCGGTCTCCGAGCCGGAGGTGCCGGTGGCGATCCGCACCCACTCGGCGACGACGCCGGGCCGGGCCCCGCCCGCCTCCTCCCGCCGCACCGTGGCGGCGGCCCGCTGTCCGCCCGTCGTCAACGCCGCTCCCGCCATCGCGACGACCGCCTTGGCCACACCGCGCCTGTCGATCCGCACTCCGCATCCCTCCTGCGCCGTCCGTCCGTCGGGGCTGTCGATTCCGTGGAGTCCGTCGAGTCCCTTCGGTCCGTCGACAAGAGCTGTGGCCGTCGCGGGGGTGCGGCCAAACCGTCCGCCGGGTCGCCGACCGCCGTCCGGGAACCACCGTCACCCGTGCGGCCGCCCCCGGCCTCAGCCCCGGTCGGCCGCCACCGCGTGGACGAAGTCCCGCAGCCGCTCGACGTACAGGCGCATGTTCTTGTGCGCGACGTCGGTGTCCGGATGGCGCCCGGCCAGGTGCAGGCCCTCGTGCAGCCGGTTGACCCAGACGCAGACCTGGGTGCCGTACGACACCCGGATCAGGCCGTAGACCGCCCAGTCGTCCCAGTGCTCGGAGCCCGCGATCGTCCGGCCGTCCACGAACGAGACGATGGAGTACAGGTCGGGCGAGGTCGGGCGGAAGTGGGGGCCGAGGAGGCCGAGCACCCGGGCGAGCGGGATGCGGGCGAGGCGCCGGTTGGCCCGCAGCTGGTCGCGCACGATCCGCAGCGCGCCGGGGAAGTCGGACGCCCGCGTCACGGGCAGTTCGACGGGGGCGCCGCCGACGTACCAGCCCACGGACTCCGACCACTCGCTGTTCGCCCGCGTGTGGAACGGCACGACCGTGCGGTACACCGGTTCCCCGCCGATGTCGTGGACGATGAGACCGGTGGCGGCCAGGAGGCCGACCAGGCTGCCGCCGTACGGCCGGCAGTACGCCTCGAACGCGGCGGCGGCGTCCGCGTCGACGAGCATCTCGCTCATGAGGGCCTGGGGCGTCAGGGCGCCGGGGTCCTGGCCCAGCTCGACGGGGAAACTCGGCAGCCGTCCGCCGCACCGGTCGAGGAAGCCGCGCCACTGGGCGACGATGTCGTGCTCCTCGTCGATCCGGTCCGCGTTCTTGCGCTCCAGCTCGCAGAAGTCGACGTAACTGCCGGGCGGCGGCGTCTCCTCCACCGCGCGCCGCTCGGCGCCCGCCGCGTAGAGCGCGTGGATCTCGGCGGGCGCCCGCTGGAGGGAGTACGAGTCGACGTTGCTGTGGTCGAAGGCCAGGTACACGCTGGTGTCCTCGTCCCTGACGACCGCCGCGTACAGGAAGTTGGGCCAGTCGAGGGGGTCGGCGGCGACGTCGAACCGGTCCTGGAGGTACCGGTCGAGCACGGTCGCGTCGGAGAAGTCCCCGACCGTCGTGGGGTGCAGCGTCACGTCACCGGCGTCCAGGGTGAAGCGCCGCATCTCGTCGCCGACCCAGCGGAACCCGCTGCGGAGCGTCTCGTGCCGCAGCGTCCAGCTCTGCAGGGCCTCCCTCAGCACGTCGAGGTCGACCCGCCCGGGGATGTCGAACGCGACGCCGAGCCAGGTCGGCACGAACAGGCCGTCCGCGCGGACCCTCCGGGACGTCCTGAGGTGGGACTCCTGGACGTACGCCGGGGGGCGCGCGTCCTCGGGCAGGGCCGCGGCCTTCTCGACGGTGGCCGGCGAGAGCGTCCATTCGACGAGGCGGCCCGGCCTGACCTCGCAGCGCTGGATGTCTGTGACGCGCACGGTGCGACTCCGATCGCGGGAGAGAGTTCAGCACCTGCGTGGCGCCCGGATGAACAACGATCCCGGGCACGTCGGGTCACGTGCCGAGGAACTCCGCGAGGCGGAGGTCGCCCGGAGCGCAGGCCAGGCGGAGCTCCTCCGCCTCCCGCTCGGAGAGGCGGCTCGCGGCGCCCGGGCGCCTCCCGTCGACCTGGCCGACGACCCGCGAGGCCCACTCCTCCGGCCCGGCGAGGCCCGCGAACCGGCCGAACGCCGTCAGATGGGGCACCGGGTCGGCCACCACGTCGTTGTAGGAGAGGTGCAGCAGCCGCTCGGGCGGCAGCTCGGCGAGGTGGCGCAGCGCCCTGTTGGCCCGCGACCACATGTCGCCGAACCGGGCCAGGGGGATGTCGGCGCCCGCCAGGGCCGCCGCGTCCAGGCTGTCGGGGGCGAACGGGCGCAGCTCCTCGGGGAGCCGCTCCGTGTGGCCGGGGTCCGGACGCCGGTACGGGTCGACGCCGAGCACCGCGCGCATGTCCCCGATCAGCACCCCGAGCCGGAACAGCGGGTGGCGGCTCATCGACACGGCGGCGTCCGGACCGTTGCGGTACATGTGCACGAAGCGGGCCGCCGGGAAATGGGCGAGCAGGTCGGGGAGGAACCGCAGGGACGCCCCGGAACGCTCGACGACGACGTCCCGGCCGCTCGCGGCCGCCCACCAGGAGAACAGCCGCAGATAATGGCCGGAAATGGATGCCGCCGACCAGCCGGTCACTTCGTCGCGCAAGCGGTCGTACAGTGCGTCCGGGTCCTTCGTGAGCGGTGGCAGCGTCATCAGGCTGAGGGCGGGCACGGCGCCGGCCGCATAGCGGCCCGAGCCGATCGGATATCGGTATTCCGGCACCGTGACGCCACGGCTCATGAGGACGTTCGGCTTGAGGCGCGGAGTGCCGAGCACTTTCCAGAACTCCGGTCCGTCCAGCTGTCCCGCGGGGAAGACGCCCGGGTCCAGGCAGGCGAAGAACTCGCTCAGACTCAGTGCGCCGGGGTGCTGGTTCACCAGGTCGGACAGCATCGTGGACCCACAGCGTCCGGTACCCAGAACGATGGTCAGCGGCACGTGTGGATCTTTTTCCTGCATTCTGTCGAATCCTCTTCCGTGATTCTCGTCGGCTGGCTGAAACAGTTATTGACCCGGCCTGCGCGGCCGACCTAGTGTGCATCGGCGATCGGGTTCTGAATGAATCCGAAAGAGCGAGAAAAGAGGTCGCCGATGTCGGTCAAGCCCGAGTCTTTTCAGAACGCGGTTAAATCGCTCGGATGCTCGCACATCGGTGACGGTGTCGTTCTTGTGGAGTTTTCCGGTGCACACGAACAGAATCCGTTCAGCCGGGCCCGCATGAGGGAGCTCACCGCGCTGCTGCACGACCTCGACGGGGACGACTCCGTCCGTTCCGTCGTCCTCCACGGCGGGCCGGACCGCTCCTTCGGCGTCGGCGGCGACTTCAACGAGGTCTCCGCGTTCACCGGCGGCGACGAGGTGAACGACTGGATCGACGACATCACGGACCTCTACACGGCCGTCGCCGGCGTCTCCAAGCCGGTGATCGCCGCCATCGACGGGTACGCCATCGGCATCGGCCTGCAGATAGCCCTCTGCTGCGACTACCGCGTCGCCGCGCCCACCGCCAGGCTGGTGATGCCGGAACTGCGGGTCGGCATCGCCTGCAACTTCGGCGGGTTCATGCTGCGGTACACCGTCGGCACCGCCGTCATGCAGCGGATGCTCTACACCTGCGAGGAGTGGCCGGCCGACCGGGCGCTCCGGGACGGACTGCTCCACGAGGTGCGCCCGGCCGAGGAGGTCCTGGACCGCGCCGTCGAACTGGCCCGCACCATCGCCGGCTACACCCCGGCCGCGGTGCAGGGCACCCGCCCGCGGGTGAACGCGCCGTTCGTCGAAGGACTGGAGCGCGTACGGGCCGAGGCCAAGGAGTCGCACCGCAGGGCGTTCGGCGCGGGCGAGGCCCAGGCCCGCATGCGGCGCATCATCGGCAAGGACTGAACGGACCGGGCAGGACGCGGCGGCCGCCTCAACCATGGCCGCCGCTCGCCCGGGTGACGGTGCGCCGCAGATCGATCCAGCGGGACTCCACCTCCCAGCCGAGCCGCCGGTACAGTGCGCGCGCCCGGACGTTCTCCTCGTCCACGGTCAGGACCATCCCGGTCCGGCCGCGGCGCCGCGCCTCGCCCAGCGCCCACCCCAGCAGCAGGCCCCCGAGCCCCCTGCCGCGCACCGACGCGTCGACGCCGAGCTGGCGCGCGTAGGCCACGCCCCGGCTCTCCAGCATGCGGTCACCGACGTTCAGGAACCCGACGACCCGGCCGTCGAGTTCGACCACCGCGCACTGCGAGGGGTCGACGCCCGGGTCGGAGCGGTACCACTCGGCCCAGTCCTCGTAGGAGTCCGCCTCCTTGCCGGCCTCGTCGCCGGCGTACGCCTGGTTCTTCGCGCGGTGGAAGTCGCGCAGGTCCGCCTCGTCGCGCAGCGGGCGCACCACCGCGCCGGGAACGGCGGGCACGGGCGGCAGGGGGCGGTCGTCCAGCGCGACCAGCATGCGGTGGTACGCCCGGGGCTCGCCGAAACCGAGGTCCCCCAGCGCCGCACGGGCGAGGTGCTCGCCCTCCGAGACGAAGCAGGTCAGCGTCGCCCGGTCCGCGCCGTCCGGCCCGTCGAGCGCCTCGCGGCAGCGCGCGACGGCGAAGCCGAGCAGCCGGGCCGCGTCGGCGCGCGTGGCCTCGGGCCCCAGGGCCAGTTCCACGACCCGTCCGGCGACGCCCGAGGTGCGGACGACCCAGGCGGCGGCGACCGGGTCGCCGTCGGGCCCCGGACAGAGCCTGGCGTCACGCGCCGGGTCCGCGCCGGGCCCCGTGATCCGTCCCGCGATCCACGCCCGGGTCGTCTCCACCCGGCCCAGGGCCGCCAGGTCCCGGGCGCGCGCGAGCTCCCAGACGGTGTCGAGGTCGGCCGCGGGGTCGAGCGGGCGCAGCTCCGGCGCCCGGCTCACCCGCGCGGCCGTGTCGAGCGACTCCCCGGGGACCGCCGTCACCGGCCGCCGCCCGCGGTGCCGGGGCGGCGGCGCGGCAGCGAGTAGACGTAACTGACCGCGCGCCGCTGGTCGTCGGTGGTGTTGGGGGAGGAGGTGTGCGCGGTGAAGGCCCCGAAGATGACGGCCGAGCCGGCGCGCCGGGGCAGGGTCACCGGTGTCAGGTCGGGCCACAGCCGCTCGACGTCCAGCGAGGGTTCGCGCGGCGAGGCGAACAGGTCGTCGCGGTTGATGCCGAGCGGCTCCTGGAGGACGCGTCCCCGGTGGGAGCCGGGCAGGAAGCGGAGGCAACCGTTGTCCTCGCGGGCGTCGTCCACGGCGATCCAGATGGTGTAGACGTCCTCGTACGTCTCGTAGAACTCCGGCTTGAGGAACAGCGCGTCCTGGTGCCAGGGCTTCTCCGAGCCGACCTCCGAGGGCTTGGCCCACAGATAGCTGTTGTAGAAGTCGCCGCGCGTTCCGTACAGCGGCTCCACCACGTTCTCGTTCAGCCCGAGCAGTTCGGGGACCTTCGCGAGCTCCGGCGAGTAGTCGTGGGCGTACCCCACCACGCGCACCTTGCCGGGGATGCCCTCCCGGCCCGCGGCGCGCGCGCCCCAGCCGCCGCCCTCTCCCTCGGCCTCCAGCTGCCAGCCCTGGGAGCTGTGGCGCATGTTCCGGGTCCGTCCGATCAGGTCGTCGCAGCCGCGACGCATGACCTCCAGGATCCGTTCCGGGACGAGGTCGTCGAGTGCGACGAACCCGTTCTCGTCGAGCTCCCTGACGAGTTCTTCCACCGGCCGACCGAGCTGCATCCGTGTCACCCTCCGGTACGCGTGAGCCTGCTGCCGCACCATGCCACTACGGCTCGACTATGCGTCGCCGTCGCGGGCGGCGGCAACGCATCCCCGGAGACGGATCGACGCCCGCCTCAAATGGCATAGGGCGGACGGGGAAGACGGGCTGCGGCCGCCCGGCGCTGCGGGCACCCTGGTACCGGAGACCAGCGGGGGCCGTCGGCCCCGCGCCCGAGGCGAGGGGGAGACCGTGGCAGAGGTGTCGGGGATCGTCGTCGACTGGGGCGGGGTCCTCACCCGCTCCTTCGCCGACGGCATCGCCGCCTGGGCGGCCGCGGAGGGGGTGGACGCGGCGGAGTTCCACGCCGCCCTGGGGCGGCTCGTCGGGCCCGGGGCGGAGCCCGGTCCCGTGGCGCGCCGGTTCCACCTGGTGGAGCGGGGCGAGCTGCCGGTGACGGAGTTCGAGGCGACGCTCGCCGGCCTGGTCCGCAGGCCCGACGGCACGCACCCCGTCGCGGCGGGCCTGGTGGAGCGGATGTTCGCGCCGTTCACCGACGAGCCGGCCATGGTGGAGCTGCTGCGGGCGGTGCGCGGCGCCGGCCAGAAGGTCGCGCTCCTCTCCAACTCCTGGGGGCACACGTACGACCGGCGGGCCTGGGACGGGCTCTTCGACGCCGTGGTGATCTCCTGCGAGGTGGGGATGCGCAAGCCCGAGCCGGAGATCTTCCGGCACACCGCCCGGCTCCTGGACCTCCCGCTCGACGCGTGCGTCCTCGTGGACGACCTCGGGCGCAACGTCCGGGCCGCCGAGGAACTCGGGATGGCCGCCGTCCACCACCGGACGGCACGGGAGACGGGCCTCGCCCTGGCGTCCCTCCTGCCCGAGGCCGGACGGCGGGCCGTTCTCGGGCACCTCAGCGCGGTGCCGTCCGGGCACTGACGGCAGGACGCGCCGGTCCCGCGCCCGTCGCGGCGGCCGCCGCCTCGACGGGGTGCGGGTCGGCCGCGGGCGCGGGAGCGGCGTCGCCCTCGCGCAGGTGGTTCACCAGGGAGTCGAGCCGGTGCTCAGCCGGCCCCGTACACGCGAGGAGCCGGCGGGCGGTGGCCGAGAGGGAGGTGCCGCGTGCCGTGGTGTGCACCAGGGGCAGGCCGCAGCTCGCCTCCAGGCGGTGGATGCGGCGGGTCAGCGCGGGCTGGGTGACGAGGAGGGCCGAGGCGGCCTGGTTGAGGCTGCCGGCCCGCCCGATGACCCGGAGCAGATGGAGGTGCTCGGGCTCGAAGCCGGCGCAGCGCTCGGCCGTGGACCAGTGCAGTTCGGAGAGGAGGACGGGCGGCGGGCTGACGGAGCCAGGGGCCGGCGGCGGCGCTGCAGAAACGTTCCCCCTGTCGGAGTGCCCGTCCCGATCGCCGCCCGGCCCCCGGTCCAGGGGATCACCGCCCGCCGGGAACGTGCCGTGTGCCGCCGCTCGCAGGGCGTACCGCCGGCGCAGCCACGCGCACAGCTCCTCCGCGAGCGGCTCGGGTATCGCCAACGGGTCGACGGCAAGCCGAAGCCTGCGCACGAACTTCTGCCGCAGCGGCCGCAGCACCACCCCCGGCCCCGCGTTCCCGCCCAGGGCCGAGGGGGACACCAGCGCGATGCCGTACCCCCGGCGCACCAGGTCGAGGGCCGCCCCCTGGGAGCGCACCGTGAAGCTCACCGGCGGCACCGGCGTCAGCCGGGACAGCGCCCACCCCTGGTCGTCACCGGAGTCGCCGCCGACCACGGCCACCCATTCCGTACGAGTGAGGTCGCGCAGGTCCAGGATGTCCTGGGCGGCCAGTGGATGCCCCAGCGGCAGCGCGATCTGCTGCGGCTCCTCCGCGACGGTCCGGAGCAGGACGCCGCCGCGCCGCGCCACGGGGCGCCGCGCCGTCTCCCAGCCGAGCGCCGCGTCGGCGGCGTACCGCTCGAACCGCTGCCAGACCCGGTGGCAGTCGTCCGGCACGATGTCGAACACCACGTCGGGGAAGCGTCCCGCCAGCTGCTGGTCGAGGCCGTACGCCCACTCCGTCCCCACCGCGAACTCCACCACCGGCAGCCGGCTCGCCGCGTCCGCCTCGTGGTGGGTGGTGGCGATCGCGAAGTCGATCGCGGCCAGCAGCCGCCGTCCGACGTGCAGCAGGGCGTGCCCGGCCTCGGTGGGCTCGGTGCCGGTGGCGCCTCTGGTCACCAGCAGGGTGCGCAACCGGCGTTCGAGCTTGACGAGACGGCGGCTGGCGGACGACTGCGTCATCCGGCCGTCCCGCTCGACGGCGTGCAGACTGCCGTGGTCCGCCACGGCCTGCAACAGCACCACGTCCGAACGGCGCAGGTCGAACACCCGGCTCTCCTCCCTCACGGCCCGGCCCGGGAGGCGGACGCGCCGTGAGGGGCGTACCCACCGGTTCCCGGGGGAACGCGTTCCAGAGTAGGTCGGTGACGACCCCGCGGAACCCGGCCCTCAGGTGGTTGGCCGGATCGGACGGGGGGTCTGGCCGGGCGGCACCGGCACGTCCCGCCGAGGCGGGGGCGTACGCGGGAAGAGGAGGGCGGCGCCCACGGCGACGACGGCGAGGACCGCCGAACCGGCGAAAACGGTGCGGTAGGCGGCGGCCGAGGGAAGGGCGGCCGCGCCGCCCGCGACCGCGAGGACCATGGAACTGACCTGCACGCCGAAGGCCCCGCCGAGGTTACGGAGCACGCCGTTCAGGCCGACGGTCACCGCGGTCGACCCGCTCGGCGAGGCCTGCACGAGCAGTTCGGCCATGGCGCCGCCCAGCAGCCCGGTGGCCAGGCCGTTCAGGGCCGTGCCCAGGGCCAGGCCCGCGGCGGCGGACGGCAGCACGGCGAAGACGACCGCGCCCGCCGCGAACAGGGCCGTGCTCGTGCCCATCACCGCGTGGGCGGTCAGCCTGCCCTTCTCGCGGAACCAGCCCGACACCAGGCCGCCGGAGACCGCGCCGAGCTGCATCGGCAGCATGACGAGCGTCAGGACGGCGCCGCCCGCCCCGAGGCCGTACCCCGACTCCCGGGGGGCGGCCACGAGCGCGGGCGCGAGCACGCCGATCTGGAACATCACCACGCCGGTCAACAGGCTCACCAGGTTCAGGCACAGCAGCGGCCGGCGGGACATCAGCCGCATGTCGAGCACCGGTTCGGGCGACCGGCGCTCCACCCGGAGGAGCAGGGCGCCGCCCGCCGCGGCGACCGCCAGCAGGCCGGCCCCGACGACCGAGCCGAGGCCCTCCCGGCCGTACCGGGTCAGGGCGAGGAGCAGACAGGTGCTGACGGTGCCGAGGAGCAGCAGCCCCGGTACGTCGATGCGGGTGCCCGGCCGGCGCGGGGTCTCCGGCAGCACCAGCGCCCCCGCCACCAACAGCAGCACCGCCAGGACCGCGGCCGCCACGAACAGCCCGCGCACGGACGGCAGTCCGCCGCCGAACACGCCCGCGAGCACGATGCCCACCCCGCCGCCGGTGCCGAAGGAGGCCGACAGCAGCCCCGACGGACCCGACAGCGACCGCCCGGGGAAGCCCTCCCGCAGCAGCCCGACGCAGAGCGGGAACAGCCCGGCGGCCACGCCCTGCACCAGGCGCGCGACCAGCAGCACGGTGAACGAGTCGGTCAGCGCCGACACCACGGACGCCATCGCGACCACGCCGAGGACGGCGAGCAGGACCGCCCGCCGCCCGTACAGGTCGCCGAACCGGCTCACGACGGGCGTCGCGACACAGCCGACGAGCAGGTGCCCGGAGACCACCCAGGCCGCGTCCGACGCGGACACGCCGAACGCCCCCTGGATCTGCGGCAGCAGGGTCGCCACGCCCAGCTGGAGCAGGGCGAACAGACCGCAGGCCCCGGCGAGCACGGCCAGCGCCGCGCGGTGCGGCGGGGCGGTGGCCGGAACGCCGGGGCCCGCGGTCACCGCTGCTCGCTGAGCGCGGGCTCCGCCAGCGGCGTCACTTCGGCGGACTCGAAGCGGTGCCGGTAGTGGCGGATCCGCGAGACCGGATAGCTCGGGCCGATCGCCGCGAGGGCGAACGCCTTCAGGTCGTCCGGCGCCGGACGGAACCGCCCGTTGGCCCCGAACTGCTGGTCGGTGTAGTCCACCCGGACGCGGCGCGCCCGCAGCGGACCGCCCGCGAAGTAGTGCGGCCAGTCGTGGTCGTACTCGGCGGTCTTGCCGCGCTCGGGGTCGTAGTCCGGGCGCAGCATCACGTCGCGCTGGAAGTCCAGGACGTCGCGCAGCCGCGCGTCCTGGTCCGGGTCGAGCCCGAGGGTGCGGAGGTACTCGGCCAGTTCGTCGTGGAACCGGTCGAACTCGGTCGCCACCCGCAGCCAGCCCCAGTTGTCGATCGTCCAGCCCCGCCGCCGGCCGTACGGCGCGAGGTGCGTGGCCAGGTCCGGCTGGCTGGCCACCAGGTTGGCCAGCGGCAGCGTCGGGATGTCGATGTAGTCCTGGTACAGGCTGCGCATGCGCAGGTAGAGGGAGCCGATGAAGCTCTCCGGGCGGCTGGTGAAGTGGTTCTGCAGCCCCTCGTAGAAGGCGGTGTAGCCGATGCCGTGCTCCTGCCGGAGGTAGATCGACAGGTAGCGGGTGTAGCAGCCGTTGTGCAGAAACTGCACCGCCTGGACGAAGGCGAAGGACTCGACCCACTCGTCCCGGGGCATGGCGCTGGTCTCCATGACCATGTCCATGCTCTCGGCCTCGTCGTCCGGGGTCCCCGGCCGCTCGACGTACAGCCGCTTGGGCACCGTGCGCAGGCCGTAACCCGAGATCTTCTCCGGGGTGTTGATCGGCGCGTTGGGCAGGATGCCGAACTCGTAGACCCGGATGTCCTCGTGGTTCCCGGCCTCCAGGAGCGAGCCGATGCCGTCGCGGAAGGTGCGCGCGGTCTCCAGCGGCAGCCCCAGGATCAGCTCGGTGTAGGTGTGGATGTTCTCCACGGCGTACCGCTGCTGCAGCTTGCGGTAGTTGTCGAGGCCGATGTTCTTGCGGTCGATGGCCTCCAGGACGTCCATGTCCGTGCTCTGCATGGACAGCGTGGTGCCCATCAGCAGGTCCGCGTCGTGCCAGGCCTTGCTGATCTCGAAGACCCGGTCGTTGGAGTTCTTCGCGAAGTTGACCCGGATCTGCTTCGGCGAACCGGCCTCCGTCCGGGCCTCCGCCAGCGCGTGCGCGATCTCCAGGTCGCGGGGCAGGATGCCGAAGTTGGCGTCGCAGATGAACAGGTCCTCCACGTCGTTGCGGGCGAACCACTCGATCTCGTGCTGGATGCGGTCCTCGTCGAAGAGCCGCAGGGCGCTCATCGTCGCCGAACCCCAGTCGCAGAAGGCACAGGAGTACGGGCAGCCGCGGTTCGTCTCCCAGAGCGCGTAGAACCGCAGGCCGCGCTCCCGGCAGGTCTCCACCGCCGCGTCCATCACCCCGTTGAGGTAGGGGCTCGGGGTCTCGATCCGCCGCGGCAGCCGCTTGGCGGGCGGCCCCGCGACCGCCTCGCCGTCCCTGCGCACCGTCACGCCCGGGACCCGGGTGTAGTCGGGGCGCTCCGCGAGCCGCTCGGCCAGCAGCTCGCGGAAGGCCACCTCGCCCTCCCCGTGCGCCAGGACGTCGACGTACGGATGGCGGGTGAAGAAGTCGCCCACCTTGTCCGGTACGTGCGGCCCGCCGGCCACCACGAGCATGTTCGGGTAGCGCTCCTTGAGGATCTTCGCCACCTTCATCTGGCGGCGGAAGTTCCACACGTAGCACGACAGGGCGAGGACGTCCGGCTCGGTGATGCCGTCCGCCATCTCCCGCACCGGGGCGACGAGGAACAGCGGCTCCTGGAAGTCGTAGGAGGCCGCGACGCGCTCGTCCTGCTCCGCGTACGTGCGCAGCAGGCCGGCGACCAGCGGGAGGAAGGGCACCGCGTTGAGGCCGATGAAGTACACCTTGCGGCGGCGGGAGGATTCGGCGGACATGCTCGGGTCACGGCTCCTCGTGGTCGGGTCTGCTCGGCGGTGGGACGGCACCGGCGTGCCGGTGAAGGGCGGGGGAGGAGGACGGGGTCATCCGGTGCTCGGGACGCGCTCCGGCTCCCGGGCCCGGCGCGGCCCGGCGGCGAGGCGGATGCCGCTGAGCATTTCGTCGAAGGCGCTGTTGTCGGAGTAGTAGAAGACGGACGGGTCCTCGCCGGAGGCGACGCCGGGGGCCGGACGCGCGCTGGCCCCCGCGAGGAGGTCGGCGAGCCGGTGGTAGAAGTCCTCCAGCGGAAGCCGCGTCGGGAAGAGCGAGTGGTAGCAGTCGAAGAGTTCGGGATCGTCGCTGATGAGCCGGTCCCTGCTCTCGTCGTACAGGTCCGTGCCCGGCAGCGGGGTGAGGACGGAGAAGCTCGGCATGTCGACCTGGAGCTCCTCCACGGTCCGCCCGAGCCGTACGAAGTCCTCGTCGCCCCACTGGGGCTGGACGATGAAGTTGGCCCGCACCTTCACCTGGTTGGTGTGGAACAGCTGGAGCGCCCGCCGGGTCTGGTCGGCGTCCGTGCCCTTGCGGTAGCCCGACAGCTCGTCGTCGGTCATCGACTCGGCACCCACCAGCACCGAGTCAAGGCCGATCTCGGCCCAGCGGGTGATCACGTCCGGCCGGCGCAGCGCGGTGTCGGTGCGCACGTACATGTGGAACCGCTTGCGGAAGCCCGCCTTGTCGATGGCGTCGGCGAGCTCCATCATCCGCGAGGGCTGGATGAACGCCTCGTCGTCCACGACGTACAGGTTGTCGCCCTCGATGTCGGCGATTTCGGCGAGCACCCGGTCGATGTCCTTGACCAGATAGCGCCGGTCCGTCATCCGCCACAGCGAACAGAACTTGCAGGTGTACGGACAGCCCGCGGTGAACCGGATCAGCGACACCGGCCGGTAGATCGAGTGGAAGTAGTCCTTCCGGTGGTGCGAGAGCAGCGAACGGTCCGGCATCGGCAGGTCGTTGAGCGCCGCCGGCTTCGGCTTGCGGTCACGCTCCAGACCGGTGCGCGAGTCGTACGGCGCGAGGCCCGCGCCCGCCTGCGGGGTGCGGCCCGCCTCCAGGTCGGCGGCCAGCCGGTTCAGCGGCGCGCCGCCCTCGCCCGCCACCACCCAGTCGGCCTCGAAGCCGTCGAGCCACTCGGCCGACACCGTCGGGTGGTGGCCGCCCAGCACGATCGGCACGTCCGGCCACAGCCGGCGGACCTCACGGCTCGCCTCCCGGGACACCCGGACGCTCGTCGTGTACGGAATGGCCACGCCCACCAGGTCCGGCGGCTCGTGCGTCGCCGCGTACTCCTCCAGCGGCGGATCGAGGCGCAGGTCGTGGATCGTCACGTCGTGGTGCCCGCGCAGCGCGCCCCCCAGGTACTCCAGCGGCAGCGGCTCGCAACAGCTCAGCCGGTCGCTGAGGAGGGCCCGCTCGTTGCGGGGCCATACCAGCAGAACCCTCATCCCATGCCTCCCAGACGCCGGACCCGGCCCGCGTCGTCGTGTCCGGTCTCCGGTCCGCCGTCCCGGAAGACCTCGGTGGCCATGCCGTACAGCCGCCCGGCCTGGACGGCGGGGTCGTCGCTGCCGAGGGCCGCGGCGAACATCCGGCTCATCGCGGTGCCCTCGTGGATGCCCCGCTTGGGCCGCCAGGCCACCTCCGCCGGCAGGACGTCGGCGGCGGCGCTGCGCAGCACCCACTTCGCCGTCCCCTCCCGGACCTTGAGGCGTCCGCGGATCTCCAGCGCCGCGGCCATCACCTCCCGCGCCCAGTACGGGTGGCGCACCGCGGTGTGGCGGGCGTCGGCGAAGGCCGGGTGGAACTCGTTGCTCCGCCCCGTCGCGCGGGTCTGCGCGACGACGGCGGCCTCGACGGCCTCCTCGCTCCCGGTACCGCCGAGCCCCGCGAACAGCAGGTCCGCCCCGTACCCGGACAGCAGCACCTGGCGGCCGTCGGTGGCGAGGTGGTCCTGCAGGAAGCAGGCGGGCGCGGCGATCTGCAGGGTGAGCACGTCCCAGGTCTCCAGGGCCCGGATCATCCCCGGCAGCATCGCGGCGAGCTGCTCCGGCCCGAACAGCACCTCCTCGTGCTTGGTGCCGAGCCGGTCCGCCAGCCACGCCGCCTGCTCGAACTCGTCGCCGAACGGGGTGCCGACCGTGTACGTCCGCACCGCCGACGCGCCGAGCTCCCGCACCGCGAGCGCGGCGACCGTGGAGGAGTCCACGCCGCCGCTGAGCGAGACGCCGACCTCGTCGGCGCCCGCGGCCATGCGCGCGACGGACGCGCCGAGGACCGTACGGACGGTCTCCACCGCCCGGTCCGGGTCCGTCTCCACGGGCCGCTCCGGCAGCGGCGCCACCCGGCGCACCGAGACCGGCTCGTCGCCGTACGCGTCCACCACCACGGTCACCGCGCTGTTCGCGGGCACGGGCGTGACCCCGGCGAACCGGCCGCCCGGCAGCAGCGACTTCTCGGCGTCGCCCAGCACCACCGGGCGGCCCAGACGCGGAAGCAGGGCGCCGGCCGACGTACCGACCAGGAGCGCCCTGTCGGCCCGCGCCCAGTGCAGCGGGCAGGTCGCGCCCACGTCGCTCCACAGCGTGGCCCGGCCCTCGCGGACCAGGACCGCGCAGTAGCGCGCGAGGCTCCGCTCGGCCCAGGCCGTCAGGGCGTCGAGCGGCGCGTGCGGCGGCGGCTCCTCGTCGGTGAGCCGGTCGCCCTGGACCACGAGGACGTCTCCGCCCTCGCGGCGCACCAGGACGTCCATGCCCCGGCCCGCGCCGAGGAGTTCGACCTCCGTGCCGCCGTCCGGGCGGCTGGACAACAGGAATCCGGCCATGTCAGTAAACCCCCTCGACGCGGCGTCCCTCGGTGAACTCGGGGCTGTACGGGTCCCCCACCCACGGCCACGGATAGCGGGCGGCCGCGACCCCGTAGGGCCGGACCCGCCGGGCCCTGTCCCGCTCCCAGAAGCCGGGCAGCAGCGCGTCGTCCGTCAGCCGCCAGACCCGTACCCGGCCCTCCTCGCCGTAGGGAACGTCGTTCCCCAGCTCGTCGACGACGTCGAGCGCGACGTGCGGCTGGCACGGCACGTACACCACCCGGTGCTCGTCCTCCGCCTCGAAGGGCTTCTGCCAGCTGATGCCCGTGGTCGACGTGCCGTACATGCCGACCACCGGGACGCCGGGGAAGAAGTCCTCGCGCAGCTCCCGGTGCGCCTCGGGCTCCATGGTGGTGCCCGCGTGCACGATCGCCCGCACCCCGGCCAGCGCCTCGGTGCCGAGCCGCTCGGGCAGCATCTCCAGGAGCCGGGAGGTGCAGAACAGCACGCCGATGTCCTGGGACCGGGCCACCTCCGCGATCTGCGCCCAGATGTGGTCGACGTAGCGGTCGTAGGCGGCGGTCATGCCCTCCTCGCCGAAGATCTTCACGATCCTCGGGTCGAGGTCGATGGAGAAGCACATCCCGCCGCGGCGCTCCGCGAACGCGACCACGAGACGGCCCGTCGTGTGCGGCCCCATCGGCCCCACGAACAGCCAGTTCGCCCCGCGCGGCACACCGTGCAGGTCGAGGAACTCGTCCGAGAAGGCGAGGATGTCCTCCCAGTAGCGGCGGCCCCAGGTGCCGTGCTTCGCCGGGCCCGTGGTGCCGCCGGTCTGCGCCGCCCACAGCGGGCCGCCGTCCGCGAGCACCGACCGCGGCACGAAGTTCTCCAGCGGGGAGCGGCGCGCGGCCTCCTCGAAGTGCATCTGGTCGGGTCCGTCGCGCAGCCCGATGAGGGCGATCGCGTCGGCAAGGCCGTGCACCTTCTCCAGGGCGCGGGTGTTCTGCCGTTGGTCGCGCTCCAGCCAGTACGGCGTGCCGTGCCGCGGATCGAAGTGGAGGCGGACGAGGCGGCGCACGTCCTCGTCGGTGATCGGACGGAGCCTCGACTCACTCGGACTGCGCATGACGGGTCCCTCTCCTCGGGTGCCGCTCGGGCCGGTCACGTCGTGGTGTCCGGGAGTACGGCCTTCTTCTTGAACAGGAAGTCGGCGAGATGGCCCTCGTGCGGGTCGCACGGGTGGTAGCCGCGGTCGAACCGGTCGCCGGCGAAGACCTTGTCGACGCCCGGCTCCTCGGCGAGCGCCCGCACCAGACCGCCGGTCTCACCGACGACGGACACGATCAGGGACCCGGCGCACGCGGCGACCGCCTTCGACCGGGGCACGTGCGCCACCGCCGTGAACGGGAACGGGAGTTCCGTCCCGAACAGCGGCGACCCCGGGTCCACCAGCAGCACCGTGGGCCGCAGGAAGGCCCGGCCGTCGAGGTCGACCCGCAGCGGCACGCCGGTCACGGCCGCGGTGACGTCCACCGCGCCCGCGGCGACCTCCCGCTCGATCCGCAGCGCGAGCGCGTCCCGCACCGCCGGGTCGGGGAAGGCGGGCACCGCCGCCCGCGGGTCGTCCAGCGGCAGCACCGGACGGACGGCGAACTCGTGCGCCAGCGCCTCCGCCGCCTCCTTCGGGTCCCCGAGCACCACGAGCGAGCTGATGTTGGTGCAGAGCCTGCCGCAGCCCGAGAACGCCTCCCGGGCCAGCCGCTGCCAGGCGTCCGCCGGCAGGTCATCGCCGATCACCGCGCGGCTGCGGCCGAAGTGGTACGTCTTCACCTTCCCCGGCGGCAGGTCGGCGGGCACGTCCTCGCCCGGCCACAGCACCTGGTCGGCCAGCCGCCGCAGCGCGGGCGCGTCCCCGTGCACCACGGACACGCCGTGGTCGGGGAGCCCCGCCGCGTACAGCTCCCGGGTGAGCAGCACCGGAGTGAACGGGTCGGCGGCCGCGGTGCTCAGGAGCACCGGCCGCCGCGCCGCCAGCGCCTGGAGCCACTCGATGTTGATCGTCGGGAAGTTGCCCGGCTGGCGCACGAGCACCGACCGGCCCGCCGGGAGCCAGCTCCACGGCAGGCCGTCACCACCGGTCCGGTACGCAGCGGCCGTCCCGTCCGGGGACTGCGCGGCCAGGATCTCCTCCATGCGGCCGAGGTCCCCGACGGCCGCCCGCAGCCCGCGGGCGGCCCGCCGCACGGGCAGGCCGCTCACCGCGGACAGCGCCCGCAGCCACGGATCGAGGTCACCGGACTCCAGCCGCGCCGTGACGCGGTCCGCCGCGTCACGCAGCAGCCCGAACCAGGCCGCGTCGTCCATGCCGCGCAGGAGGCGGGCCGCCCGGCCTGCCTCCTCCGCCATCCGGAACTGCGCGAGGCGCCCCGCCGAACCCAGCCGGGCCAGCGGCCTGCCCGCGCCGTCGAGGAGGACCTCCGGACGGTGCGACATGACCGGCCGCGCGCCGTCGTGGGCCGGGACGTCCAGGACTGCCGTGTCCGGGACCGCCGTCGGCGCACTCACTGGACCTCCGGGACCAGGGCGGCCGGCTCCTTCGTCCGCGGCGCGCCGCCGTCGAGCAGGCCGAGACGGTCCTGCACGGTGCCCAGGTCGGCCAGGTACGCGATGCGCTTGTACTTGCCGTCGCGACGGGTGGGGGTCATGTCGTCGTACAGCTTCCACAGCTCGTCGATGGACGCGCCCTTGCTGGACGTCACCGGGATGTGGCCGGTGAAGCAGTCGGTGTCGTCGGTCTCCAGGGTGAAGTCGACCCGCTTCGCCATGTCCTTCTCCACCTCGTGGTGGAAGGGCACGAAGAAGCACGGCGAGACGATGTCGTGCGGGTTGTCGCCGAGCCGCGCCTGCAGCCAGGTGATCGTCGACCGCATCGCCTCGTCGGTCTCGCCCGGGATGCCGAGGATCAGGGTCGCCTGCACACCGATCCCCGCGTTGGTCAGCGAGGTCAGCGCGCGCTCGGTCACGTCGACCTTGACCGGCCGGCCGAGCCGCTTCAGCAGCGACCAGTCGAGCGTCTCGACGCCGACGAGGAGCCGGAAGCAGCCCGAGTCGCGCAGCATGCGCGCCATGTCGTCGTCGATGAGGTCCGGGCGGGCCTTGGCCTCCCACTCGAACTTGCCCTGCAGACCGGACTTCTCGATGCTCCGGCACAGCTCCTGCATGCGCGGGACGTCCTCGACGAAGTCGTCGTCCTCGATGCGGATCCGGTCGAAGCCGTGGACCTCGACCAGCTCGCGGATCTCGTCGATCACCCGCTCCGCGCTGTGCCGCCGCTGGCCCACGCCCCACTGGTGCTTGGAGTAGCAGTAGGCGCAGGCGTACGAACAGCCGCGGCTGGTGACGAGGTTGCCGGCGCGGCCCCGGGAGATCTGGCGGTACAGCTGCATGTCGGCCAGGTCCCGGGCGGGCCTCGGCAGCTTGTCGAGGCGCATCACCTGCGGCGCGGCCGGCGTCTCGACGACGGTGCCGTCCTCGTCGCGGAAGACGATCCCGCGGATCTTGCCGAAGTTCCTGCGGCCGTTGGTGCCGAACTCGTGGACCAGGTGGGAGAAGGTGACCTCGCCCTCGCCCTTGACGACGACGTCCGCCTCGCCGTTCTCGACGAGCTGCCGTGCCAGGGGGGTGGCGCCGACGCCGCCGAGCACGACCAGCGCGCCCGGGTGGTGCCGACGGGTCTCGGCGCCGAGCTTGATGCCGTTCTTCAGGCTGGACGTGAGGACCTGGATCCCCACGATGTCCGGGTTGTTGCCGCGCAGAAACTCGTTCGGCGTGGCCAACGGGCGCTGAAGCACGAAGAGTTGGTCGTCGATGAACCGGACGTCGACGCCCTTGGTGTCGTGGAAGGTGCCCTCCCGGAGGACCGCGGCCAGGGAGAGCAGCCCCAGTTGCGGTGCGGAGATGGACTCTCCGGAGTACGGCGACCGGCGAGCGTTCACGAGTAGAACCTGCATGCGTGTCTGGCCTCCTGCGCGTGGGACAGTCCCGGGGCACCGACCGACTGCCCGCACAGCCTGTGCACCCGGCTCCGTGGCGTGGCGAACATGGTGATGCCGTGCCTGCCCGCCTGTGAGGAGGCGGGAGCGGTTCCAGAACGGCTCGCAGGACCGGGGTCAGCGGGGGCTTGCAAGCCGCGGTCAAGCGAACACCGCACGTCGAATCCCCGTCCAATGCCATTCGCGGGTCACCGCCGCCCGCGGGCGGCATGAGTCGACCCGGCGCCCGGCGGCCATGCCGTGGACGCATCGGCACGATGCCCTCTCGGCTTATGGGCCGGCGGCCGGCCCTGTGGCAGCATCGCTGCGGAGTCCGGCGGAACGACCCCGGGCCTGACCGGCCGGTTCTCCCGCCGCACACGACGGCCCGGCCCCCTCCCTTCCCGAGGAGTGTCATGACCGCTTCCCACTTGCCCGCCGGCGCGGTGGAGCCGACGACCACGACGGATCCGGCGGCCGGTGAACGCGAGGTCTTCGCCCGCGACGGAGTCGTCCGCTGGGACGACGTGCTGACGCCCCGGCAGGTGACGGACCTCCGGGGCAGCGTGGAGCGGGCGTTCTTCGACGGCGACCGGCCGGCCGAGGGCGTCCGCGACCTGTCGGAGCGGCGGGGCAGGCCGCTGGACCTGGCCCTGCTGCAGAAGGTCAACCTCTGGCAGTCGGACCCGGCCTGCGAGGCCCAGGTCCGCCGCCCCGACCTCTACCGGCGCGTCGAGGCCCTCCTCGGCGGACCGGTGCGCCTCTTCCGCGACCACTCCTTCTACAAGCAGTCCGGCAAGGGCGACCGCAGCCGTCTCGTCCTGCACCAGGACAACCGCTACTGGCACCTCACCCCGCCCGAGGCGGTCACCGTGTGGATGGCCCTGGACGACGCCACCCCGGAGAACGGCTGCGTCCACTACGTCCTCGGCAGCCACCGCTGGGGCCGGGTGGAACACGTACGGCCCGAGGAGGGCGCCGTCCTCGTCGAGGCGCGCAGCGAGCAGGAACCCGTCGCCTACCCCGTGCCCGCCGGCAGCGCCCTGGTCCACCACGCCAACGTCCTGCACGGGTCCGGCCCCAACCTCACCGACGGCCCGCGCCGCGCCTACGCCCTGGTGTTCGTGCGCGCGGACGTGACCGTGCGCGGCGAGCCCATGACCGGGTTCCCCCTCGCGGCGGACCTCGCCCGGTGACCCGGGCGGAGGAGGACCCGGCGTACGAGACGATCCTGCTGGAGCGGGCCGACGGGATCGCCTGGGTCACGCTCAACCGGCCGGACCGGCTCAACGCCACCACCGAGCGGATGCACCACGAGCTCCTCGACGCCTTCGCCCGGGTCGCCGAGGACGGCACCAGCCGGGTGCTCGTCCTCACCGGCGCCGGGGACCGCGCCTTCTGCATCGGCAGCGACCTCGGCTTCCTCACCGAGGTCCTGGACGGCGAGGAGCCCGACTCCGCGCTGTTCGCCGCCTACCTGGAGCGCCTGAACCGGGTGGTCTTCGCCCTGGAGCGGCTGCCGGTGCCGACGATCGCCATGGTGCAGGCCAAGGCCCGGGCCAGCGGCTTCGAGATGGTGGTGGCCTGCGACTTCGTCCTGATCGCCGAGGAGGCCCGGATCGGCGACGTGCACACGCCGTACGGCCACATGCCGGGCGCGGGCGCCACCCACCGCACCGTCCGCAAGATGGGCCTGCAGCCCGCGCTGGAGCTGCTCATGACGGGCCGGTGGCTGTCGGCGGCCGAGGCCGTCGAGAAGGGGCTCGCGCTGCGGGCCGTGCCGCGGGACCGGCTCCGCGAGGAGACCGCCCGGTTCGCCCGCACGCTGGCGGACGTCCCCGGCGACTGCCTGCGGCACCTCAAGGCGGCGGTGATGGGCGGCCTCGGCCGGACCGTCGAGGAGGCCGTCGCGGTGGAGACGTCCGAGTACCTCGCCCTGCTGCGCTCGTCCTCGGGGCCGGTCGACGGCTTCCGCTCGGGCCAGCGGGAACGGGCCCGACGGCGGGCCGGGTCGGGGGGACCGGCAGCCGGGGGCGGGCAGGGGCCGGGTGCGGCGGGGGAGCGCGCCGCCGGACAGGGGCCCGGGTCGGCGCCGCGCGCCGCCGCGTTCTCGGGTCAGGCCGGCGGGCCGCCTCCGTAGCGTCGGCGGGCGTCGGACAGGTCCTCGACGCGGTCGGTGTCCCAGGGACGTTCCCAGCCGCCGAACCGCAGCAGCGAGGAGACGAGGGCGGCGGTGAACCCCCACACGAAGAGGTTCCCGGCCAGGAAACCCGGGCTCAGATGGCCGTCGGGGACCCGGACGAACAGCCGCGCCGCCGGGTCGGCGAGGTCACCCAGGGGCACCCGGTGGACGGACACGATCTCCTGCCCGTCCCCGGCGATCCGGCCGCCCGCGCCCCACCAGCCGAGCACCGGAACGACGGAGAAGCCGCTGTGGGCGAGGTTCAGCGGGGCCAGCGCGCCCGCGACCCGCACCCCCGACGGGGCCAGGCCGGTCTCCTCGTACGTCTCGCGCAGCGCGGTCCGCACGGGACCGCCGTCCCCGGGGACGGCGGAGCCACCCGGGAAGCACACCTGGCCCGGATGGTCCCGCAGCGCGCCGGAGCGCCGCAGGAAGAGCAGGTCGGGACCCCGGTCGCCGGCGCCGAAGAGCACCAGGACGGCGGAGCCCCGCGCGTCGGCGGGCACCGGGCCCGCGTACCGCGTCAGCTCCGGCGCGAGGTCGCCGGACGCCTTCCGCCCGAGGTCGGTCAGCCAGGGCGGTACGGCGCCGCCGGGTAAGTCCGTCTGGTCGTCAGCCACGGGCGCCAAGCGTAGGGAGCGCGGCGGGCGGCGGGGAAGGGCGCCCGGGAACCGGCGCCCGTTTCCGGCCGGTGGGGAGCATCGGCCGGGAGGAGGCGCTCCGGTGGACCGATCGACGGCCGGCCGGGAGGATCACGGGGGCGGAACGGCGGGGCGCACCGGCCCCGTCGAGGCAGGCGAGAGAGCGGGGAGCAGGGGATGAGTGGGACGGGTACGGCGGGGCGGGAGCCGCGCACCGGACCGCGGAACGCGCTGACGGACGTGGCCGGAATCCGGGTCGGGCACGCCGCGCGCACCGACGAGGGTTGGCTGACCGGCGTCACCGCGGTCCTCGCCCCGGAGGGCGGGGTGGCCGCGGCGGTCGACGTGCGCGGCGGCGGGCCGGGCACCCGCGAGACCGACGCCCTCGACCCGCGCAACCTGGTCGCCCGCATCGACGCGGTGGTCCTGACGGGCGGCAGCGCCTTCGGCCTCGAAGCGGCGGCGGGAGCGGCGGCCTGGCTGGAGGAGCGCGGCCGCGGCTTCCGGGTGGGTGCCGGAGCGCACCAGGTGGTGCCGGTCGTGCCCGCCGCCGCCCTGTTCGACCTGGGGCGCGGCGGTCGGTGGACGGCCCGGCCGGGGGCGGCGCTGGGACGCGAGGCCGTCGAGGACGCGGCGCGCGCCGCCGAGGGCGGGCCCGTCCTCCAGGGCTGTGCGGGGGCCGGTACGGGCGCGGTGGCGGGCGGCATGAAGGGCGGCATCGGGACGGCGAGCGTCGTGCTGCCGTCCGGGGTGACCGTCGCGGCGCTGGTCGCGGTCAACGCCTCGGGCTCGCTCCTGGACCCCGCCACCGGCGCCCTCTACGGGGCGTCGACGGTGGTGGGCGACGAGTTCGGGGCCCGCGGGCTGCGCGCCCCGCGGCCCGACCCGGTGGTGCACGCACGGGCGCGGGAGCGCCTGGCGGCGGCCCGTGCGGAGAGCCGGCGGCGGCAGGTCGACGAGGTGCGGCAGCTGAACACGACCCTGGCGGTCGTCGCGACCGACGCCGCTCTGACGCGCCCGCAGGCGCAGAAGCTGGCGGGCACGGCGCACGACGGGCTGGCCCGGGCGATCCGGCCGGTCCACCTGCTGACCGACGGCGACACCGTGTTCGCGCTCTCGACCGGTCGGCTGCCGCTGTCCGGCGCCGACGGGGACGCCCCCGCGGACCGCACCGGCTGGGGGCCCCACACCGAGCTGGCGGCGGTCAACGAGATCCTCGCCGCGGGCGCCGACGTGGTCTCCCGGGCCGTGGTGCACGCGGCCCTCACCGCCCGGACCACGGACACCCCCGGCGGCCTCTTCCCCTCCTACCTGGACCTGTACGACACGCGGGTGGGCGACACGGCGGGGGGCGGCGCCGGGGCGGACGGTACGGGCGCGGCGGGGGGCGGCGCGTCGCTCAGGTGAGGACGGCGGCCAGGTCCAGGGCCTCCAGGTGGCGCGGGGCCACGACGCGGGAGCCGGGCCCGGCCGCCGCCAGGGCGCGTACGGCGGAGTCGGCGGTGGAGGCGGCCAGGAGGCCCGGCCGGTCCGTCAACGGCGTGGTCATGTCGTCGTGGTGACAGGGGATCAGCACGGGCGGGTTGCCGGTGGCCGCGAGGAGCCGCTCGGGGTAGTCGTGGACGGAGGTGGTGGTGGTCATCGGCACGGCCGCCACGTCCGGGCGGACCCCGGCCATCTCCCGCTCGGCGACGTTGCTCGCCCCCATGAGCAGGACCGACGGCCCGCCCTCGACGGCCACGTGGTAGGCGAGCGTCTCGCCCTCGACGAAGTCACCCAGGACGGTGGGCCGGGGCGGTGGGGCGAGGAGGCGGCCGGGCGCGAAGTAGCCGTGGTCGGAGCGCTGGCTGTGCAGGCTGCGGAAGACCTCGACCGTGTACCCGTCGAACTGGAGGTACTCCCCGCCCTTGACCAGGATCGCGTCCGCGAGCCGCCGCCGCGGGGTGTCCATGGCCGCGAGCAGGTGCGCCACCGTGGCGTCGCACAGCACGCGGATGCGGGAGTGCCGCCAGCCCGGCCGGGCGAGGAGCTGCGGGACGTCGGCCATGTGGTCGAAGTGGCCGTGGCTCACCAGGATCAGCTCCGGGGCCCCGGTGAGGTGACGTGAGGCGACCGCCTCGACCGCCCGGTGGTCGAGGCGCAGCGGGATGTCGTGCCGGGTGACGCCCTGCGCGTCGGTGAACGGCATGCGGCTGAGGTAGGGGTCGAAGAGGATGCTCCGCCGTCGGCGCCCTTGGTCGATCACGATCTCCCAGCCGCTGACGCCGAGCCAGCGCAGCTGGACGGGGACGGGGGAGGGGACACGCCGTCGGCCCCCGGACGGCCGCCCGGGCCGCCGCGCGGACGGGGCCTGCGCGGCGAACGCCGCTTCCGGTGCTGCCCGCAGGCCCCCCGGGGCCGTGAGCCTCTCCGCCATCGTCTCCCTCTCCACGTCGCACACCAGGAGTAGCGGTCATGTTACCGTCCGCGACGGCCCCGGCTTCCCCTTCGGCCGGGCGAGGCCGCCCGGGAGCGGGCGGAGGCCCGGCGGAGACCCGGCGGAGAGTGCGCGGAGAGCCGCCCCCGGCACCATGACCATGGTCGCCCGGCCGTCCCCGGGCGCCCCGCCGCCCGTCGCCCCGCCGGACCGTGGAGGACCATGCCGCCCGTCGAGTGTCTCGCCGCGCCCGTGCCCCTCCACTCCCGGCCCACCACCTTCATGGGCCTGCCGTTCGACCCGCGACCCGCGGCCCGCGACCTCGTCGTGCTCGGCATGCCGTACGACGAGTCCGGCCGGCGCCCGGGGCCGCACCCGGCACCGCGCGCCGTGCGGGACGTCTCCGCCCTCGCGCACGTGCCCGGCGCCGACCGCGGCCCCGGCACCTTCGACCTGGTCGACTGCGTGGACGGCGGGGACGTCGACGTGACGCCCTGGGAATCCGGCTCCGTCTCCGAGGTGCTGTACCGGCGTCTGTCCCGGCTCCTCGCCGCCAACGCCGCCGTGCTGCTGCTGGGCGGTGGCCGGGCGCTGACCGCGGCGGCGCTGTGCGCGACGGCCGAACGGCACGGCCCCCTCGCCCTCCTCCACCTGGGGGCGGGGCCCGAGGACGCCGTGCGCCGCGCGGTCGAGGACGGCCTGGTCGACCCGTCGGCGGTGGTCCGCGTCGGCCTCGGCGCCTCCGCAGCGCCGGAGCGCGGGCCCGGGCGCGGGCCGGGGCTGGTGCTGGACGCCGACCGGTGGGGCGCGCTGGGCGTCCGGGGCGCCGCCGACGTCGTACGCCACCGCGTCGGCCGCCGCCCGGTCTACGTCTCGGTCTCCGCCGACCTCGCGGCCACCGCCCCCGCGCCGGGTGGCGGCCCCACCGCCCGGGAGGTCCTCGGCCTGCTGCGGTGCGTCGGAGACCTGTCCCCGGTCGGCTTCGAGGTCACGGGCGCGGCCGCCGGCGACCGGCCGACGGCGGCCCGGTCCGGGGCGACGGCGGCGCTGGCCGCCGAGATCGGCGGCGAACTCATCCACCAGTACGCCAGGGCGCAGTGCATACCCATGTGAGCGGAGGGCCGCCGGGCCCCGGTGCACCCGTCCACGGTCCGTGACGGAGGTGGGGCAGAGTGGGGGCATGGACCCATGGACCCCGTCGGGACGAGAACCCGCCCCCGCCGTGTACGGACGGCTGCGCGTCGAGGCCGCCGACCTCGGCCCGGCCCGCTGGCTGACGGAACGGCGCCCCGGCCACGGCGACTTCGGCACCGTGGCCGGCGTGGCCGCGCCCGGCTTCGCCGCGTACGCCCGGGTGCTCCACCCCGCGGAACTCGACGAGCGGCCGGTCCGCTGGGACGCCGTCGCCGCCGCCTACGGGCGGAAGGTCGAGGCGCTGACGGACTGGTACGAGGTCATCGGCGCCCAGCGGTACTACTACCAGAACGCATCGGAGTACGGCCTGCCCGGCGTCTGGGACGAGCACCCGGCCGAGGGCCCCACGCCGTGCGGCGTCGCGGAGGCCCTGCTCCCCGTCCTCGCACGGCACACCACGACCCCGGAGCGGTGCTGGTACGGGCTGTGGGACGGGTACGGCCGCCGGGAGTGGGACGGGGTCCCCACCTTCCCCACCCCGGGCCGGGACGAGGTCCTGCTCTCCGGACCGCTCTCCGATGCCGTGTCCCCGTACCTCTTCGAGGAGTTCGACGAGCTCCCCGACCTGTGGTGGCCGCAGGACCGCGCCTGGTGCGTGGGCGGCGACGTCGACCTGGTGAGCACGTACGTCTGCGGCTCCGATGCCCTCGTCGCCGAGCTGCTCGCCACGCCCGGCCTTGAGGTCCACCGCGTCGCGGAGACCGACCGGGTCGGCTGACGGCGGCCGGCGGCGCGCCTCCCGGGTGCACGGTCGCGGCGGGGTGCCCGCTTTACGGTGGTTCGATGCGATCCGTTCCCGCGTGGACCCTGCTGACCGCGGCGTGCGCCCCCGTGCTGTTGATCGCGGGCTGGACGACCGCGGCCGCACTGGAGGGCCCCGCCTACGACCCCGTCCGGCAGACCATCAGCGTCCTCGGTGCCTACGGCGCCGCGGGCTTCTGGGTGATGACCGGGACCTTCCTCGCGCTCGGCGTCTGCTACCTGCTGACCGCCTGGGGGCTGCGCCCCGCCGCGCTGCCCGGGCGGGTGGCGCTCGCCGGGGGCGGGGTCGCGGCGCTCGCGATGGTGCTGGTGCCCGCGCCGAGCAGCGGCGGCTCCCTGCGGCACGGGGCGGTCGCCGCGTTCGGCTTCGGCATGCTCGCCGTCTGGCCGCTGCTCGCCGTCCGCCCGGGCGGCGCCGCGCCCTGGGGCCTGCGCGTCGGCCCCTCGGTGGCGGTGACGGTCCTGGTCGTGCTCGGCGCCTGCTGGTACGTGTACGAGACGAACCGCGCGGGCGCGGCGGGCGTCGCCGAGCGCCTCGTGACCTGCCTCCAGTCCTGCTGGCCCCTCGTGGTCGTCGCCTCCTGTCTCCACCACGGCGCGGGGCCGCGCCGGGACGCCGCACCGCGCGGGCGGGGACGGGAACGCGCCCCGCGCGGGTGACGCCGACGGCGGCTTCCGGCGCGCCCGCCCTCGGTACCGGCCGGGACCGCCGCCGTCAGAGCCAGCCGGCGCGCTGGGCCTGCAACGCCATCTGGAACCGGCTCGTGGCACCGAGGCGGGCCATCAGGACCTGGAGGCGACGGAAGAGGGTGCGCCTGCTGACGCCCAGCTCCCGGGCGATGACCTCGTCGCTCGCGCCGCCCGCGAGGAGCCGCAGCAGCCGGCGGTCGGCGGGCAGGAGCCCGTTCGGGCGGGGGGCGCGGCCGTGGAGGGGCAGCGCCGACCGCCAGGTCTGTTCGAAGAGCGCCACCAGGGCCGAGAACAGGCCGCAGGGCTGCACCACCAGCATCGTGTTGTGGACGTCCGCCTCCCGGATCGACAGGGACACGAGCGCGTACGCCTCGTCGATGATCACCAGCTTCACCGGGACCGACGGCAGCACCCGCGCCTGCTCGCCCGCCTCGACGCACGGCTCGATGACCGTCCGCAGCTTGTCCGGGTGCTCCAGCGACTCCCGCGAGTAGACGACCCGCTGGGCCACCCCGCGCGCGAGCGTGGCCAGCGCGTCCTCGGTGGCCCCCGCGATCGGGAAGTACGGCGGCGAGTCGAGCTGCCGGATCCGCTCGCGCGCGCTGGCCCAGGCCTGGCGCATCCGGGGCCCGATGGCCTCGCCCGTGACGACCTCGACGAGATCGTCGGTGTACGCGGCGAGCCGCTGCCGCCGGAACGCCTCGAACGCGCCCCCGACGGTGATGCGGGACTCGTCGAGTTCCGCCGCGCGGTGCCGCCCGAGCACCTCCAGCCCCGCCGCGGGCGGCACCGGAGCCACCACCTCCGTGCCCTCCGGCGCCGCGGTGGCGAGCCCCGCGTCGACCAGCTCCCCGTACGCCGCCGCCAGCTCCTCGCCCGCCAGGCCCGCCGCCAAGCCGATCGTGCCGAGCGGCGCGGGCGCCACGTCGAGCAGGGCCAGATACACGCGGACGGCGTCACCGCCGACGCCGAGGAGCCGCAGGGCCTCGCCGAGTCTCGCATTCGCCATGGGCGCATTATCGACGGCCCACGACCGTGCGCGGTGGCCGATCGGTGCCACTGGCACTCCCGAGCACCACGCACGTCCCCGCGCCGGTACGGTCCCGCTCGCAGCACCCCACTGGCTCGGCACCCCTCCGGACGAAAGGGCACCCCATGGCGAAGGGCCGCAAGAACGGTCTCTACGGCACGATCTCCGACGAACTCTCCGCGCTGATGCGGACCGGCTGGGCGGACACCGAGCGGCACGGCCTGGAGCCGGACGAGCAGGCCCCGTACGCCGCCCTGCGCCGCGCCGCGCTCTCCGCGCGCTTCCCCGGTGAGCGGCTGGTCATCCCCTCCGGCCGGCTCAAAACCCGGTCCAACGACGACACGTACCCGTTCCGCCCGTACTCGGGCTACGTCCACATGACCGGCGACCAGGCCCGCGACGGCGCCCTCGTGCTCGAACCCCGCGCCGACGGCGGCCACGACGCCTACTGCTTCCAGCTGCCCCGCGACAGCCGCGACGACGACGAGTTCTGGATCGGCGCCCACGCCGAGCTGTGGACGGGCCGCCGCCGCACCCTCGCCGAGGCCGCGAGCGTCCTCGGCCTGCCCTGCCGGGACGTGCGCACGGCCGCCGAGGACCTGGCCGCCGCGCCCGACGCGCCCACCCGGATCGTCCGCGGCCACGACCCCGCCCTCGAAGCCGCCGTCACCACCGACGAGGAGCGCGACGCCGAGCTGCACGAGGTCCTCGACGAGCTCCGCCTCGTCAAGGACGCCTGGGAGATCGGCGAGCTCCGCAAGGCCTGTGACGCCACCGTGCGCGGCTTCACCGACGTCGTCGGCGAGCTGTCCCGCGCCGTCGCCACCTCCGAGCGGTGGATCGAGGGCACCTTCTTCCGCCGCGCCCGCCTGGAGGGCAACGCCGTCGGATACGGCTCCATCTGCGCCGCCGGCGAGCACGCCACGATCATGCACTGGACGGACAACGACGGTCCCGTCCGCCCCGGCGAGCTGCTCCTGCTCGACGCGGGCGTGGAGACGCGCACCCTCTACACCGCCGACGTCACCCGGACGCTGCCGATCAGCGGCACCTTCACCCCTGTCCAGCGCCAGGTGTACGACGCGGTGTACGAGGCGCAGGAGGCCGGCATGGCCGCGGTCAAGCCCGGCGCCCCGTACCGCGACTTCCACGAGGCCTCCCAGCGCCACCTGACGGCGCGGCTCGTCGAGTGGGGCTTCGTCGAGGGGCCCGTCGACCGCGCGTACGCCCTGGGTCTCCAGCGCCGCTTCACCATGGCGGGCACCGGCCACATGCTGGGCCTCGACGTCCACGACTGCGCGACCGCCCGCACCGAGGAGTACGTCGACGGCGTCCTCGAACCGGGCATGGTGCTCACCGTCGAGCCCGGCCTCTACTTCCAGCCGGACGACCTGCTCGTACCGGAGGAGTGGCGCGGCATCGGCGTCCGGATCGAGGACGACCTGCTGGTCACGGAGGACGGCCACGAGAACCTCTCGGCGGGCCTGCCGCGCTCCGCGGCCGAGGTCGAGGCGTGGATGGCCCGTCACGCGGGGTGACCGGCCCGCGCCCCCGGCGCCCGTCCGCGGCCTCGCCCGGGAAGCGGACGGGCGCCCCCGGCCCCACGGGGTAACAATCCCCAGAGGCGCGCGAGCGCCGCGAGCCGAGGAGGGTGCCGTGGAGAGCAGGACCACCGGATTCGTGCAGTCGTTCAACCGTCGGGCCGGATACGGCTTCGTCCAGACCGTGGGCTCGGAGGACCCGGTGTACTTCCGGGCGGAGGACGTGGAAGGCGACAGCCTCGCCCTCTCCGAGGGGCAGCAGGTCTCCTTCGTCCTGGTGCTGGGCGAGGGCCGGTTCGAGGCCAGGGAACTCCGCCCCTGACACGGCCCGGCCCGACACCCCCTGTGCCGCCGGAAGCCCCCGGCCCCCGGCGGCACGCCCCGCTTCCCGCCCCGCACCCCACCGCCGCCCGCAGGGACGTACCGGCCGGACGGGCCGTGCTGCGCACCGAGGTGACCACCCCTCGGCCGCACGTTCACCGATTCAGGTGACAGCGGTCGAGGCGAAACGTCCCTCCCGTGACCCGGGCGGCCACGCTCGACGGGACACATGGCCCCACCCTGTGGAGCGTTCCATGCAGCTGATCCCCCTGCCCGACCCGCACCTCGTCGTCCGCGCCACCGGCGGTCTCACCGTCGCCGCGCTGCGGGGCGAGCTCGACCTCGTCCTGGTCGGGCACCTGCGGCCCGAACTCGACGCCCTCGCCCGCGAGTCCGACGCCCTGGCCGTCGACATCCGGCGCCTCACGTTCTGCGACGCCAGCGGTCTCGGCCTCCTCGCCCGCTGCGCCGGACGGACCCGGGAGCGGGGAGCCGACTGGAGGCTCGTCTGCGACCAGCCCTGGATCCTGCGGCTCATCCGGCTCGCGGGGCTCCGCGACCTCCTCCGCCCCGAGGGCTCCCTGCACCCGGATCCGGCCCCCGCCCCGCCCGCCCCTCCGGGAACGCGCAGCCCGGCCCCGTGACGGGCGGCCGAGCGGTAATCCCGTGGAAGCGCGGGCGCCGCGCCGGTGATGATGGCGGGATGACCAAGGACGTGCGTCCCGTGGACGCCCTCATCGTCGTGGACGTGCAGTCCGCCTTCGTCACCGGTGACGGCGCCGTGCCCGGCGCCGCCCGGCTCGTCGAGCGGACCTCCGATCTCCTCGCACGGGCGAGGGCGGCCGGCGCCCTCGTCGTGCACCTGCAGAACGACGGGCCGCCCGGCGCCGAGGACGAGCCGCACACACCCGGGTGGGAGCTCCACCACCGGGTCGCGCCCGGCCCCTTGGAGGCGGTCGTCCGCAAGCCGTACGACGACGGCTTCGAGGAGACCGCCCTCGGCCCCCTGCTGGAGTCCGCGGAGGTGCGGGCGGTCGCCGTCTGCGGGGTGATGTCCGAGATGTGCGTGCAGGCGACGGCCCGTACGGCCCTGGCGCGCGGCTACCGGGTCGTCGTACCGCACGACGCCCACGCCACCCAGGACATACCGGCCGCCCCCGGGATCAGCGAGGCGATCCCGGCGGCCACGGTCTCCCGCGTCGCCGCGTACGCGCTCGGCAGCGACGCCGACGTCACCGTGCCCGCCGCCCGCGTCGCCTTCACCGCGCCGCAGCGGATCCCCGCCCCCGTCCCGGTCCTCCTCCCGCACTGACGCGGCCGCCGGGCCGGCCGCCTGCCCTGAGCGGGCGCCGAGACTCGTCACGGCGCGTTCTCGCCGTGACGACGCGCCCGCACGCGGCCTGTTCTCACCGGCCGCCCCGTCCGCACCATTCGGCCGCAACGGGCAGAGCCCCCCGGGGGCTCCTCGGCTAGGGTGGGTCGACAGGGATCGCCCCCGTCGGGGCCAAGCCGATGCGTAGGTCGATGCGTTGGGCACTCATCAGTCGCCGAGCAGGGTTCCGAAGCCGCCCCGTGCGGCTGTCGGGGACGCGGGCGTGCTCCGTGAACTCCTGCCGATCGCCCTCTGGCGCGAGGACGCCGACGGACGCATCGTCGAGTGGTCCCTCGCGGCCCAGGACCTCCTGGGGCACCGGCCCGAGCACGTCCTCGGGCGGCTCGCGACGCCCCTCCTCGTCCCCGACGCCAACCGCGACCTCGCCGACCGGCTGACCGTCCGCGTGCAGGCGGGCGAGACCATGGTCGGCACGCTTCCGGTCCGCCACCGGGACGGCCACCACATCGCCATGGAGATGTGGATCGTGCCCGCCGCCGACCCGGACGGACGGCCCGGCGCGATGCTCATCGCCGTCGAGACCTCCGAGGTCCTGCGGCTGCGCGACAACCTCGCCGCCATGGAGAGCCTCTTCACGCAGTCGCCGATCGGCCTCGCCATCCTCGGCCGCGACCTGCGCTTCCTCCGCGTCAACGACGCCCTCGCCCGGATGAACGGCGTCTCCGCCGCCGAGCACATCGGCCGCCGCCTCACCGAGGTGGTCCCCGGCGTCAACGCCACCGCCCTGGAGGCGCTGATGCGCCAGGTCCTCGACAGCGGGACCGCCGTCGTCGATGCCCGGCGCGTGGGCCGCACCCCCGCCGACCCCGACCACGACCACATCTGGTCCTGCTCGTACGCCCCGCTCATCGACCGCGCCGAGAAGCCGCTGGGCCTGATCGCCTCCCTGGTGGACATCACCGAGAGCCAGGAGGCCCACATCGAGGTCGAGCGGGCCCGGCACCGCCTCAGCCTCCTCGCCGAGGCCGGCGCCAGGATCGGCACCACCCTCGACCTGCGGCAGACGGTGGACGAGGTCGTCGACTTCCTCGTCCCCCGGCTCGCCGACTCCGCCGACGTACAGATCCTCGAAGCGGTCCTCGAACCCGACGACCCGGCCGACGCCACGCGCGGCGTGCTGCGCCGGCTCGCCGCCCGCTTCCCCGAACCGAACGCCCCCACGGCGCTGCTCGCCCCCGGCCAGCTCTTCCACCTCCCGCCGGACTCCGTGTACGAGGAGGCCGTCCTCCAGGGCCGGCCCACGTACCTCCGGACGTCCGACATCCCGGCGCTCTTCACCGACCCGCGCACCGAGGCCCTCCGCACCTATCTCGCCACCCGCATCGGCTCGGCCCGGCTCGTCCCCCTCGTGGCCCGGGGCAAGGTGCTCGGCGCGGTCACCGTGACCCGGCTGCGCAGCCGGGAACCCTTCGACGACCAGGACAGCGTCCTCATCGACGACATCGTGGCCCGCGCCGCCCTCAACATCGACAACGCGCTGCTCTACACGACCCAGCGCGAGGCCGCCCTCACCCTCCAGCGCAGTCTCACCAACAGCACGCTGCCCTCGGTCACCGGGCTCGAACTCACCGGCCGCTACCTGCCCGCCAGCGCCCACGACGTGGGCGGCGACTGGTTCGACGCCATCGCGCTGCCCGGCGGCCGGACCGGCCTCGTCATCGGCGACGTCATGGGACACGGCATCCACGCCGCCGCCGTCATGGGCCAGCTCCGCACCGCCGTGCGCACCCTCGCCCGGCACGACGTCCCGCCCGCGGAGATGCTCGGCTCCCTCGACGCCGTCGTCGCCGACCTCGGCGAGGACACGATGGCGACCTGCGTCTACGCGGTCCACGACCCGGCGACGGGCCGCTGGGTCATCACCCGCGCCGGCCATCCGCCGCCGCTCGTCGCGACCCCCGACGGCACGGTCACCTTCCTCCACGGGCCGCCCGGCACCCCGCTGGGCACCGGCGCCCAGGACTTCGGCACGGCGGAGGTCGTCCTGCCCGCGGGCGGTCTGCTCGTCCTCTACACGGACGGCCTCATCGAGGCCCGCGACCGGGACCTCGACGAGGGCATGAGCCAGCTCGCGCAGGCGCTCCGGCCCAGCGTGGACCGCCCGCTCGACACGCTCTGCGAGGAGGTCCTGGCCCGGCTTCTCACCTCGCCCGCGCGGGACGACGTGGCGGTGCTCCTCGCCCGTACGACCCGCTGAGCCTGTCCTGGACGGTCGGGGCAGCACGCGCGGCCCGCTGAGCGGGTCCCGGACGGTCAGGGCAGCACGCGCGGCCCGTGCCCGATCGCCTCCACCAGGGGCAGCAGCCGGTGCGCCACCCGCTCCCGGAGCGCGATCTCCGTCCGGGTGCGCACCACGCCGGGCAGCTGGATCAGCCGCTGGATCACGTCCTCCAGGTGGCCCGCGTCCCGCGCCACCACCCGGGTCAGCAGATCGCCGCCCCCGGTGATGGAGAAGGCCTCCACGATCTCCGGCACGGCCGCGAGCGCGTCACCGACCTCGTCGAGATGGCCCTGCGTGACCTCGACGTGCACGAACGCGAGCACGGGATGCCCGAGCGCCGCGGGGGAGAGCACCGGCCCGGTCGCCGTGATCACCCCGTCCCGCTCCAGGCGGTCGATGCGTGCTTGGACGGTGCCGCGGGCGACGCCGAGGATACGCGCGTACTCGCGCACGCTGGTGCGCGGCTGCTCGATGAGCAGCCGCAGGATGCGGGTGTCGAGCTCGTCCACCGCCATGGTCCGTCGGCCTCCTCGCGGCTCCCTCGTCCGGACTTCGACTGTACCAATGGCCCAGTCGAACGGGCCCGGCTTGAGCCGTCGGTCCCGTCCGTGGTCTCCTGTTCCCATCCACAGAACAGCGGCGCCGCGCAGCGCCGGACGGCGACGAGGCCGGACGGACCAGCGGCGCCTTTCGTCGTGTCCGCGCGCCCCCACCACCCCGGGCGGCCCGCGCGGACGGGCGAACGCACGTATCGAGGGGGCGGCCCACCACCGTGAAGAGGATGTTCTTTGCCCCTGATCCGGGACGCGTCCGGCTCAGGAACTCGACCCGCGCCGTCCTGGGCGTGGCCCTCGCGGTCACCCTGGCCGAACTCTTCGGCCTCTCCCTCACCGCCTCCATCACGGCGGGCCTCGCCGCCCTCCTCGCGCTGTTCACCGTCGGCGACCCGACCGTCCGCCGCCAGGCCGTCACCACCCTCCTCCTGCCGGCCGTCGGGTTCCCCGTCCTCGCCCTCGCGACCGTCCTCCACGACGCGCCGCTGGCGCGCGACACGGCCTGGCTCGCGGTCGTCTTCGTCGGCGTGTACGCACGGCGCTGGGGACCCCGCGGGCACGCGCTCGGCATCTTCGCCTTCATGCAGTTCTTCGTGACGCAGTTCCTGCACGCGCTCCCCGCCCAGCTGCCGGAGCTGTACGCGGCCGTCGCCCTGGCCCTCCTCGCCTCGGGCACCGTCCGCTTCGTCCTCTGGTGCATCGAGCGGCGCGTACCGCCGCCCGCCGCGCCCGCTCCGCTGCCCGGCACCGGCCTTGCCCGCCCCACCACGCGCCAGGCCTTCCAGGCCACCGTCGCCTGCGGCATCGCGCTCGCGGCCGGCCAGCTCGTCTCCCACGAGCGCTGGTACTGGGCGGTCGGCACCGCCTGGTGGATCTTCGTGAACACGGCCTCGCGCGGCGAGACCCTCGTCCGCGGCTTCCGCCGGGTGGTCGGTACGGTCACCGGCATCGCCGCCGGTCTCCTCGTCGCCGTCCCGCTCGGCGGCGCGCCCGCCCCGACCGCCGCCCTGGTCGCCGTCTGCGTCTTCGGGATCTTCTACACGGCCCCGCTCTCGTACAGCTGGATGATGTTCTTCGTGACCGTCATGGCCGGGCTGCTGTACGGGCTCCTCGGCGTCCTCCACCCCGGGCTGCTGCTCCTCCGCTTCGAGGAGACCGCGATCGGCGCGATCGGCGCCGCCCTCGGGGTGGCCCTGCTGCCCGTGACCACGCACGCCGCCACCAACGCGTGGATCGAGCGTGCCGTGACCTGCGTCCACGCCTGCACGCGGGCCGCCGCGCGGCGCCTCGCGGGCGACCCCGACGCCGATCCCGCCCCGCACGCCGCCGAGCTCGACGTCCTGCTGGGCCGGGTCCGGCTCTCGCTCGCGCCCCTCGTGCACCCGCTCAGCCCCCTGCGCGCCCGCAAGGCGCGCGCCCGCCGGGTCATCGAGCTGCTCGACGTCTGCGCCCGGGAGATCCGCGGCCTCGCCGCCGTCGCGGCAGAGTCCCGCCCCGACGCCCTGCACGACGCCCGGCTCGCGGCCGCGGCGTGGCGCGTCGAGGCCGCCGTCCACGCGCTCGTCCCCCCGGCCCGTCCGGTACGCGACGAGGTGACCGCCCCGGCCCCGACGGCGGACCGGCATCCCGCGGCCGAGGCGGCGCTCGGCCACCTGGACGGCTTGGAGCGGGCCCTGGTGGACCTCGCCGCGCCGCTGCGGACCTCGCCCCGCGCCCCGCTGGTTCCGGCGGCCTGATCCGGCGCGGCCCGCGGCCGCCCTCACCGCTTTGGTCTAGACCGCCTGCTACCGTCGGCCCGGACGACGACGGCCGGTCGCGCGCGACCGGCCCCGGACCAGGGGAGGGCGCCGTGGGCCACACGCCCAGCACGGCAGAGACGCCGAAGACGCCGGAGGTGCCGAAGACGGCGGAGACGGCGGAGAGAGCGGCGACGGAGAAGACGTCGGGGACGACGGCAGCGGCGGCACGCGGCGCGACGCGGGCCTACATCGGCTCCTTCACCTCGGCCGGCGGCCGCGGCGTCCTCGCCGCCGACGTCGACCCCGCGACCGGCGCGCTGACCGTCACCGGGGCGACCGACGCCGTCGCCGACCCGTCCTTCCTCGCCCTCGCGGGAACCGTCCTGTACGCCGTCTCCGAGACCGAGGCGGGCGCCGTGGCGGCGCTCGACGTCACCGGCCCGGCGCCCCGGGCGTTCGGCGCCCCCGTCCCCGTCGGCGGAGCGGGCCCCACCCATCTGGCGGTCGCCGCCGGGCACGTCCTCACCGCCAACTACGGCTCCGGCAGCGTCAGCGTCCTGCCGCTCGCCGAGGACGGCACCCCGCGCCCCGCCACCGCCGTCCTGCGCCACGAGGGCTCGGGCCCCGTCGCCGACCGCCAGGCGGGACCCCACGCCCACCAGGTCCTGGCCGACCCCACCGGCCGCTGGGTGCTCGGCGTCGACCTCGGCACCGACTCCGTACGGATCTGCGCCCTCGATCCCGAGACCGGCAGGCTCGCCCTCCACGGCGAGACCGTCCTGCGGCCCGGCAGCGGGCCGCGCCACCTCGCCTTCCACCCCTCCGGCAGCCACGCCTACGTCCTGAACGAACTGGCGCCGACCGTCACCGTCTGCCGCTGGGACCCCGCGGCGGGCGTCCTCGCACCGCTCGGCGAGACCCGCGTCGTCCCCGACGACGCCCCGGGCCCCAGCTACCCCTCCGAGGTGGTCGTGGCCCCCGACGGCCGCTTCCTCTGGGCCGCCGTCCGCGGGGACGACACCCTCGCGGTCCTCGCCCTCGACGACGACGGCGCCACCGCCACCCTCACGGCCTGCGTCCCCTGCGGCGGCACCTGGCCCCGCGACCTGACCCTCGACCCGAGCGGCCACCGTCTCTACGCGGCGAACGAACGGTCCGGCGACGTCACCTGGTTCGACGTCGACCCCGTGACCGGCATCCCGTCCCGGGCCGGATCCGTCCCCGCCCCCGCCGCCTCCTGCGTGGTCTTCGGCTGACCCCGACCCACGCGGAGGGGCCCGCACCGGACACTCCGGTGCGGGCCCCTCCGCGTGTCGCCGTCGTACGGCGCGGTCCGTCGCCGTCAGGCGGTCGGCGCGCCCTGCGGCTGCTGGGGGATGCCCAGGGCCGACGCGTACTGCGAGAGCACCAGCTTGCCGATCGCCGGGTACGCGCCCAGCGCCTCGGCGGTCGCGCAGCCCGCCTCCTTCGAGGCCTCGTCGAGCAGACCCGCGGCCAGCTCGGGGCCGATCAGGTACGGCGCCAGTGCCAGCTGGACCGAACCGGCGGCGCGCAGCTGCTCGGCCACGGAGGCGATGGAACCCTCCTGGTCGAGCGCGGCGGCCATCACCGGGACCGCGAGGCGCGCGGCGAGCAGCATGCCCGTGATGCCGGCGGCCTGCACGGCCTCCTCGCCGCCGACCGTGGCGAGGATGATGCCGTCGGCCGCCGTGGCGACCGTGAACAGCCGGGCGCGGTCGGCGCGGGCCAGGCCCGCCTCCGAGAGGCGCACGTGCAGGGCCTCGGCGAGCAGCGGGTGCGGGCCGAGGACGTCGGTCAGCTCGGCGGTGTTCCCGCTGTCCATCACGGCCTGGCGCACCTGGCGCATCAGGGCGCTGTCCGGTCCGGCGAGCAGCGGGACCACGATCGCGGCCGGGCCCTCGGGGGCGCTGACCTCACGGCCGGCGGCCAGGGCCAGCTCGTACCGCTCGGTGCGCAGCGCGTCGGCCGCCGTGAGGACGCTGGACAGGGAGGGGAACTCGGCGTCGTCGCCCTCCAGGAAGCCGACCACGGCCTCCAGGCCGGGCAGCTCGGAGCGGGCGATGCTCACCAGCTCGTCGGCCAGGGAGCGGACGGCGGCGGACGGGACACCGGGAACGGCCAGAACCAGTGCGGGAGCGCCCTCGGGCGCGGCCGCGGGTTCGGGGCGACGGTGCCGTCCGGACTGGCGGGGTCGCGGCATTCGTACAGGCAGGCCCGAAGCAGGCCCAGTGGGGGAGCTCATGGCGCCGCATGCTACTGGTTGCGTCCGCTGGAGGGTTGCTTGAGGTGCGGTCGAGTGCCTTCTGCCCCCCTATGTCCGGTCTGTATCCGGCGCACCGCCTCCCACCTGGGCGGATGCCACCGAGTCGGCGGACGTGTCGGCGGACGTCGGGCCGAACAGGCGCAGCAGCGAGGCGTCCTCGGGCAGCGCCGGAGCGCCCGCGGCCAACCCGGCAGCGAGGTGCACGGCCCCCGCCAGCGGGTCGCCCGCGGCGGCCACCGTCGCCGCCCCGGGCAGCAGCTCCCCGAGCTCCGCCCGCAGGGGTACGAGCAGGGGGTCGCCCAGCTTGAAGAGGCCGCCCGTCAGGGCCACCGCGGCTCCCGCCCCGGCCGGGCACACGGCCTCGGCGGCCTCGGCGATGTGCCGGGCCGCCCGCGCCAGGATGCCCGCGGCCACCGCATCCCCCTGGGCGGCGCAGAAGCCCACCTCCGGGGTGAAGGAGGCGAGGACCGCGGGGCGGTCGGTGCGCGGGTACAGGGCCCCGGGCAGCCCGGCGACCGGCCCGAAGAGCTTCTCGGCACGGGCGAGCAGCGCCTCGGAGCCGCCGCGCCGCCCGTCGTGCGCGCGCATCGCCGCCTCCAGTCCCGCCCGGCCGATCCAGGCGCCGCTGCCGCAGTCGCCGAGCAGATGGCCCCAGCCGTCGGCCCTGCGCCAGGACGCCAGATCCGTACCGAGCGCGATCATGCCCGTCCCGCCGGCCACCACCGCGCCCGGCCGGTCGCCGAGGGCGCCGGCGTACGCGGTGACCGCGTCGGCCGCGAGTGCGAGCCGCCGCACGCCCCACGCGGCGGCGAGCGCCCCGGGAAGCTCGTCGCGCAGCTCGTCACCGAGCGTCGCCATCCCGGCGGCGCCCACGGCCGCGGCCAGCACCGGCCGCCCCTCGGCGCCCGCCCGCTCCCGCAGGGCCACGACGGCGGGCAGGACCTGGCCGAGGAAGTGGGTGGCCGAGATCCCGCCGACGCCGGTCCGCACGGGCACACGGGAGGCGACGGTCGCGAGGACCCCACCGGTCGTCGCGTCGGCGAGCGCGACGCGCAGCCCCGAACCGCCCGAGTCGACGCCGACGACCACCCCGCCGGCCGGTGGACCGACGGACGCGGAAGCCGCGGAGGCCGCCGAAGCCACGGAGACGACGGAAGCCACGGAAGCGAGGGAGACGACGGATTCCTCGGAGGCCACGCTGCACCATCCTCGACGGAAACGGGTGTGGGGGAGGGGGGTCGGGGCGGGTCCGGAGCGGACCCCGCTGTCACTGTAGGCCGGTAGAGTGACGGCCCGTGACAGCGCGACCCTTGAACGAACTGGTGGAGCCCGGCTGGGCGGAGGCCCTGCGCCCCGTCGCGGGACGTGTCGCCGCGATGGGCGACTTCCTGCGGGCGGAGATCGCGGCGGGCCGGACGTACCTGCCCGCCGGGCAGAACGTCCTGCGGGCCTTCCAGCAACCCTTCGACGAGGTGCGGGTCCTGATCGTGGGTCAGGACCCCTATCCGACGCCAGGGATGGCGATGGGCCTCAGCTTCTCGGTCGCGCCCGAGGTGCGCTCGCTGCCCGGCAGCCTGGAGAACATCTTCCGGGAGCTGCACACCGATCTCGGGCTGCCCAGGCCCTCGAACGGCGACCTCACCCCGTGGACCCGGCAGGGCGTGCTGCTGCTCAACAGGGCGCTGACCACCGCGCCCCGCAAGCCAGCCGCCCACCGCGGCAAGGGCTGGGAAGAGGTCACGGAGCAGGCCATCCGCGCCCTCGCCGCCCGCGGCAAGCCGATGGTGTCCATCCTGTGGGGGCGGGACGCCCGCAACGCCCGGCCGCTCCTCGGCGACCTGCCCGCGATCGAGTCGGCGCACCCCTCCCCGATGTCGGCGGACCGGGGCTTCTTCGGCTCCCGGCCCTTCAGCCGCGCCAACGAGCTGCTGCTCGGCCTGGGCGCCCAGCCCGTGGACTGGCGCCTGCCCTGACCCGATCCCGGGCCTGCCCTGACCCGGCCCCCGCGGCACCGGCCGCCACAGGCGCCCTGCGCCCCCGGGCCGTTCAGACCACCGCAGCCCGCACGCACAGCACGTCCGGCAGGTGCTCGGCGAGGAGCTGCCAGCTGTCTCCGTCGTCGGCGCTCGCGTACACCTCGCCGTTCCGGTTGCCGAAGTACACGCCCGCCGGGTCCGCGTCGTCCGTGCACAGCGCGTCGCGCAGCACCGTGCCGTAGTGGTCGCCCTCGGGCAGCCCCCGGCCCAGCGGCTCCCAGGTGGCCCCGGCGTCGGTCGTGCGGTACACCCGGCAGCGGTGGTCGGCGGGGACGCGGTCGGAGTCGGCGGTGATGGGGAAGACGTACGCCGTGTCGGGGCGGTGCGGGTGCGCGGCGACCGCGAAGCCGAAGTCGGACGGCAGCCCGGCGCCGATGTCCGTCCAGGTCGCCCCGGCGTCGTCGCTCCTGAAGACGCCCCAGTGGTTCTGGAGGTAGAGCCGGTCCAGGTCGCCCGCGTCCTGCGCGATCTTGTGGACGCACTGGCCGAACTCGGGGTTCGGGTCGGGCAGGAACACCGCGGACACCCCCCGGTTCGAGGGCTCCCAGGCGGCCCCGCCGTCCCGGGACCGGAAGACACCCGCCGTCGACACCGCGACGGTCAGGGCCTCGGGGTCGCGCCGGTCCGTGACCACCGTGTGCACGGCCTCGCCGCCTCCGCCGGGCACCCACTTCGAGCGCGTCGGGTGCTCCCAGAGCGGGCGCACCAGGTCGAAGGACTCGCCGCCGTCGGACGAGCGGAAGAGCGCGGCCGGCTCCGTCCCCGCGTACACCACGTCGGGGGAGTGCGCGGGCGCCGGGTGCAGCTGCCAGACCCGTTCGAGCGAGGCCCCGGTGTCCTCGGGGAACTTGACGGCGGGCCGGGGCGGCTCGGTCCAGGTCCTGCCGAGGTCGTCGGAGTGGAAGACGGAGGGGCCCCAGTGCAGGCTGTCCCCGCCCACCAGGAGGCGCGGTGTCGCCCGACGGGTGTCGATCGCGACCGAGTAGACCGCCTGGGCGGGGAAGTACGGTTCGTCGAACTCCCATCGGCCCTCGTGCCTGCGGCCGATGAAGAGACCCTTCCGGGTGCCTACGGTGAGGAGTACGTCGGGCATGGCTGCCACCTCCAGGACGCCGTTGTCTCGGACACGGGTCAGTCTGCACCCGGCCACTGACAACGGCCCCCGTAGACACTCGTGCCGGGCGTCGGGAGCCCGGCACGTCCGTGAGGGACTGCCTAGATCGCCCAGGCGTACGGGGCCGGCGCGGGCGTCTCGGCGCCCAGCTCGCGGGCGGCGCGGCGGGCCCAGGAGGCGTCGCGCAGCAGCTCGCGGCCGAGGAGGATCGCGTCGGCCTCACCGTTGGCGAGGATCTTCTCGGCCTGCTTGCTCTCGGTGATCAGCCCGACGGCGGCCACCGGCAGCCCGGTCTCGGCCTTGACCCGCGCGGCGAACGGCACCTGGTAGCCAGGGGCGACGGGAATCCGCGCGGGCCCGCCGTTGCCGCCGCTGGAGACGTCGAGGAGGTCGACGCCGTGCTCGCGGAGCAGTGCGGCGAACCGTACGGTCTCGTCGGCCGTCCAGCCCTGGTCCTCCAGCCAGTCGGTGGCGGAGATGCGGAAGAAGACGGGGAGGTCCTCGGGCCAGACGGCGCGCACGGCGTCGACGACCTCCAGCGCGAAGCGGGTCCGGTTCTCGAAGGAGCCGCCGTACGCGTCGGTGCGGCGGTTGGCGTGCGGGGAGAGGAACTCGCTGATGAGGTAGCCGTGGGCGCCGTGCACCTCGACGACCTGGAAGCCGGCGTCCAGGGCGCGCCGGGCGGCGGCCGCGAACTGTCCGGTGATCTCCCGGATCCGCTCCGTGCTCAGCTCGGTCGGTACGGGGTACCCCTCGTCGAACTCCACCGGGCTCGGCCCGACGGGCTGCCAGCCGACGCCGCCCGGCGCGACCGGCCCGCGGCCGATCCACGGCTGGTTGGTGGAGGCCTTGCGGCCGGCGTGGCCGAGCTGGATGCCGGCCACGGTGCCGTGTTCCCTGAGGAACCCGGCGATGCGGCGCAGGGCCTCGGTCTGGGTGTCGTTCCAGAGGCCGAGGTCGGCGGGGCTGATCCGGCCCTCGGGGGAGACGGCCGTGGCCTCGACGAGGATGAGGCCCGTGCCGCCGGTCGCGCGGGCCGCGTAGTGGGCGAAGTGCCAGTCGTGTGCGACACCGGCGTTCGGTCCCGAGACCTCCGCCGAGTACTGGCACATCGGAGCCATCCACACGCGGTTGGGGACGGTCAGCGACCGGAGGGTGAAGGGCTCGAAGAGGGCGGCGCTCATGACGGACTCCGTTTCCGGGATGCCTCGATGGATGCTCGTACGATACCCATCGTAGTACGGCGCCTGTCAAACTACGAGAGTTCTCGTACAATGGTCCTGATCCCGGAGTCCCGGAGTTCCGGATGAAGTGGAGCCGCCGCCATGCCGACCGTCGCAAGCCCGCGCGTCCTCGACCACCCCGCGCGCGGGGAGATCGGTCTCGAAGGGGTCCTCCACGCGTTCTCCGACGTGGTGCGGCTGCGGATCGTGCGCGAACTGGCCGCCGCCGAGACCGCGTTGAGCTGCTCCTACTTCGACCTTCCGGTCACCAAGTCGACCACCACGCACCACTTCAGGGTGCTGCGCGAGAGCGGCGTCATCCGGCAGACGTACCAGGGCACGGCCAAGCTCAACGCGCTGCGCCGGGACGACCTGGACGTCCTCTTTCCGGGGCTCCTCGACACGGTCCTCGCGGCGGCCGCCGCCCAGGCCGCGCGCCAGGACCGCGCCGAGCCCCGGGACGGCACCGACGCCTGAGGCCGCCGGCCGAGCGTCCGATGCCGCCGAGCCCGGGGCCGGACCCGGCGGCTCGCGGAACCACCGGCCGCCCCCGGGCCCGAAACCCCGGGCCCGAAGCCCCCAGCCCCGGCGCGGGCCCCTAGAGCGAGCGCATCCGGTTGATCTCGGCCGTCTGCTGCGCGATCACGTCGTTCGCCATCTCCTCCACGACCACGTTGTTGCCCTCGCTCAGCACCTGCGCCGCCATCGTGACGGCCCCCTCGTGGTGCACCACCATCAGCCGCAGGAACAGCTCGTCGAACGCCGTCCCCTTCGCCTTCCGCAGCTCGGCCAGCTGCGCCTCGGTCGCCATCCCCGGCATCGAGTGGTGGTCGTGGCCGCTCTGCTCCCGCGGACCACCGTTCGTTTTGAGCCAACCTTCCATCGCGCTGATCTCCGGCTGCTGCGCGGCCGATATCCGCTCGGCCACCTTCTTGACCTGGGGCGAGGAGGCCCGCTGCGGGGCCAGCGCGGTCATCGTCAGCGCCTGGCGGTGATGCACCGTCATCATCTGTACGTAGCGGAAGTCCGCACCGTTCGGGCTCTCGTCGGGAAGCAGCCGCGCCGCCTCCTCCGGCGACACCCGACGGGCCGGTTCACCAGGCTTTCCGGGCGCGACGACGGAGTTGCCGGCCGAGGCGCCGCCCGACGCCCCGGCCTGCGGCGCAGCCGCCTCGGGCGCCGACTCGCAGGCACCCAGGGCGAGTACGGCGAGGGCGGACAGGGTGGCGGCGACGGCCGTGCGCCGATGGCGTGTCAGCAACGGGACCTCCAGGGTCTTCTTGCGGGAACCGGGACCGTTCCCAGCACTTTCGCGCGGTGACTGATCAAAAACCTTCATGACGAATGTGTTGCCATCTGTTGAGATGAGCACGCCAGGGACGATACTGCCCAGGTCCAACACCCGTTCAAAGCTGAACGGATATCAGGGAGGACGGAGTGACTTCGTTGCGTACCCCGCTTAGCCCGCGTGCGCGGATCAGACGTCTCGGTGCGGCATCGGCAGCCGCCGGACTGCTGGCCACGCTGCTCGCCACCGGTTCCGCGGTCGCCACCCCCGACCCGGGAGACTCGGCCCCCGCGAGGGCCACCGTCTCCGAGGAGCAGGCGGCCGACGCGCGCTCCGCGATCCAGAGCGGTGACATACCCGGTGTGGACGAGATCGTCCACACGCAGAACATCGAGCACCTCGCGAACGTCCCCAAGGACGCGCTCCAGAGCCTCAACACGGACCTCGCCTTCCAGGGCAAGTACGCCTTCGCAGGCAACTACGACGGCTTCCGGATCTTCGACATCAGCAACCCGAAGGCCCCGAAGACCGTCGCCCAGGTCCTCTGCCCCGGCTCCCAGAACGACATCTCCGTCTCCGGGAACCTGCTCTTCCTCTCCACCGACTCCTCCCGCAGCGACAACTCGTGCGCCAGCACGACGCAGCCCGCCTCGGTCAAGGAGTCCTGGGAGGGCATGAAGATCTTCGACATCAGCGACGTCACCAACCCGAAGTACGTCGCCGCCGTCGAGACCGCCTGTGGCTCCCACACCCACACGATCCTGCCCAAGCGCAAGGACGTGTACGTCTACGTCTCCTCCTACTCGCCCAACGCGGCCTTCCCTGACTGCCAGCCGCCGCACGACGGCATCTCGGTCATCAAGGTCCCGCGCAAGGCCCCCGAGCAGGCCGCGATCGTCAACTTCCCCGTCCTCTTCCCGGGTGAAGGCCCCGACGGCGGCGGCAACCCCGGTGCGCCCACCAACCCGGGCGTCTCCAAGACCACCGGCTGCCACGACATCACCGTGCTGCCCGGCAAGGACCTCGCCGCCGGCGCCTGCATGGGTGACGGCATCCTCTTCGACATCGAGGACCCCGAGCACCCGCGGGTGATCGACCAGGTCCAGGACAACGTCAACTTCGCCTTCTGGCACTCCGCGACCTTCAACCAGAAGGCCAACAAGGTCGTCTTCACCGACGAGCTCGGCGGCGGCAGCGGCGCCACCTGCAACGCGGCCGTCGGCCCGAACCGCGGTGCCAACGGCATCTACGACATCGTCGGCAAGGGCAAGAAGCGCCAGCTGGTCTTCCGCAGCTACTTCAAGATCCCGCGCCACCAGGCCGCCACGGAGAACTGCGTCGCCCACAACGGCTCGCTCATCCCGGTCAAGGGCAAGGACCTCATGGTCCAGGCCTGGTACCAGGGCGGCGTCTCCGTCTGGGACTTCACCGACTCGGCCAACCCGAAGGAGATCGGCTACTTCGAGCGCGGCCCGCTCTCCGCGACCACCCTCTCCACCGCCGGCTCGTGGTCCGCGTACTACTACAACGGCCACATCTACTCCAACGACATCGCCAAGGGCCTCGACGTCCTGAAGATCTCCGACCGCCGCACGGACCCCGCGAAGCGGATCCGCATGGACGAGCTCAACGTCCAGACGCAGCCGGACTACTTCGACGACTTCGAGGACTGATCCGGGAAGGGCGCGCCGCCGGGCGGACCCCCGGCCGGCGGCGCGCCGCTCTCCCAGTCGAGCCCGTACCGGTGGAACAGCTCCGCCCGGAGCCGTTCCACGGGCATCGGCGCGCCCGGCAGCAGCACCGCGACGACCGCGCCCATCAGCAGCGCCCGCAGCAGCGGGTAGTCCCGGTCCGGGTCGGCCGAGCCGTACCGGACGACGGTGTCGCGCAGCAGGGCCGCGAGCCGCTGCTGCTCCTCGCACCTGACGAACCCCTCGGCCTGCAGGATCCCCGCCATGTGGGTCCGCATCAGCGTCGGCCGCTCCACCGCGAGCCCCAGGATCGCGTCGATCGCCCGCGCCAGGCGCTCACGGCCGTCCTCGGTGCGCGGCTCGCGCTCCAGCGCCTCCTCCAGGGTGAGGTGCATGAGCCGGTGCACCGCCGACTGGAGCAACTGCCTCTTGCCGGGGAAGTAGTACGAGATCAGGCCGCGCGCCGTACCGGCCCGCTCGGCGATGTCCGCCAGCGTCGTCGCCTCGTCACCGCGGGCTCCGACGAGTTCCACGGTGGCTTGCAGGATGCGCTCGCGCGAGCGGCGCCGGAGTTCTTCATTGACCGATGGACTACGCGGGGACATGCTTGGCTCCTGCGTTGACTGGCTCGCAGCCAATATACTCAGCGCAGCCGCTCCCGGCCGTCACGGCCCGGGCGCGGGGAGACCGTCTGTTCTGGGCGACACGGGGGATCGTCCAGAACGGGCGGTCCCGTCATGTCCTGCGGGAGGTTCCCGTGGGCACGCCGCCCGCCCCGCCCCCCGCCGGGGCGCCGCGCCGCCGCTCGTTCCAGCGGTACGTGAGGACGGCGGCGGCCACCACGCACCAGCCCATGAGCCAGCCGCCGAGCACGTCGGTCGGCCAGTGCACGCCCAGGTAGACCCGGGTCCAGCCGACCCCGAGCACCGAGACGACCGCGACCCCGGCGATCGTGCCCCACCCCCGCCACTCCTCGCGCCGCGCCAGGGCGAGCACCCACAGGAGCAGCCCGCACACCACGGTCGCCGTCATCGCGTGGCCGGACGGGAAGGAGGCGAAGTGCGCCGAGTCCACCGGGTCGGGCCACCGCGGCCGCTCCCGGCCCACGGCGTACTTCACGAGCTGCTGGAGGCCCCCCGCGAGGAGCAGGGCGCCCACCACCCACAGCGCCTGCCGCCGCTCCCCGCGCGCCCACAGGTACACGGCGGCGGCCACGGCGAGCGCCCGCATGGTCCACGGGTCCCAGACCCAGTCGCTCAGGAAGCGGTTCACGCCGGTCGTGACCGGCTGGGCCACGGCGTCGCGGTGCAGCGACTCGGCGACCGCCCGGTCGAACGCCACCAGGGGCGCCCACCCCTCGGCGACGAGCGCCAGCAGCGCGAGGGCCAGGAACCCGGAGACCACGGCGGAGGAACGCATGCCTCCGATCCTGCCCGACGCCCGCGGCGGCAGCGAGGACGGGTGCATTCCGGGGGTGTCGAACGCACGTGAACCGGCCAGGGGCGGCAGGGCCCGGCGGAGCGCGCGGAAGGGGCCTCGCGACGCGCTCAAGGGCTTCATGGGCGCGCCGAAGGCGCCGCGCTACCCGAGGGCGGCCGTGAGAGCCGGGACGAAGGCCACCAGGACGGGGACGACCGGCACCAGCGCGGCGGTGGCGGTCAGGCGCAGGCGGTGGGCGGCCGTGAGGCGGGGGGCGGCGGTGAGGAGGCGGTTGACCCGCTGCGGCAGGTGCGCGTCCGGGGTGTGACCCGGGCCGAACACCCCGCGGTCCTCGTTCAGTTCGACCAGGGCCAGGGCGATCGTGAGCCGTCCGAAGCGGCGCGAGGCCACGTCGTCGGCGGCCAGCTCCACCAGCCGGTGCATCTCCTCGCGGAAGGCCGTGAAGACCGGGATGCCGGGGAAGCCGCCCGCGAGCGCGCCGGAGCAGTGCAGCAGCCAGTCGTGCCGGGCCCGCGCGTGGCCCTGCTCGTGCGCGAGGACGGCGTCCAGTTGGCGCCCCTTCAGGCGTCGCAGCGCGGCCGTGGTGATGACCAGCTGCGGTGTGGCGCCGCCCGGCAGCCACCAGGCGTCCGCGCGCTCGCCCTCCAGGACGATCAGCCGCTCGCTCCCCGGCTCCTCGCCGGGCAGGAGGGGCGCGCGGACGAGGAGGTCGCACCGGCGCTGCCGGCGCCGGTCGCGGGAGGCCTTGATCTCCCGGCCAAGCATCGCCCCCGTCCACACCCCGCCGGCCGCGAGGACCACCGCGAGCACCGCCGACCAGGGCCCCCGCGTGGAGAGTTCGTACGCCTCGACGACGGCCCGCGGCGCGGGCGCGAACAGGTGGTTCTGTACGGCCTGCCAGGCGGCGGAGGCGCTGAACGTCATGGACAGGGCGAAGCTCACGAGCACCGCCGCCACCACGCACTGCCACACCCAGAGCGCCACCACGGGTTCTCGCTCCACCCAGTCCGCCCGCGAGAGCAGCCGGGGGGCCGCGAGGGCGGTCAGGACGCCGAGCAGCAGCAGAGCGAGGGAGACCGACATGGCGTCAGCCTATGAGCGCGGTACTACTCGGGGGTATGGGCGCGCGGAGCAAGTGACGTACGCCACGGTTTCGTCGGCGCCCGGCCGGAGCGACCGCCGGTCCGGGCTCCGCCCGTCCCCGCCCGTCCCCACGCGCTCGGGCTCAGAGCGTCACCAGCATGGCGAGCATCGCGAGCGCCATCGACAGACGGCACACGAGCGTGAGCTCCGGCGGGTGCGCCCCGGTCGGCGGGGGGCCGCCCGCCGTCACCGCGACCGGGACGAGCCGCCCGCCCGCCCGGACGACGTACGCCCCGTAGTAGAGGAGCAGCCCGCCCGTCAGGACGGGTATGCCGCCGGCCGTGGCGGCGGCCGCGTGCCCCGCGTGGGCCCCCGCGCCGGCGGGGGCGGCCATCGCCACCGCCATGTAGAGCATGGCGAGCGAGCCGACGAGGTGGTGCAGATGGTGCCCCCCGCCGCCCCGTCCGCCCCTGTCGCCCGCGCCGCCCCCGGGACCGTGGCCGCGCGCCGCCCCGGCGAGTCCGTGCAGTGCCGCGGCGCCGAACACCGCCGCGTACACCGTCCATCCCCAGGCGGGCGGGGTGAGGACCGTGGCGGGAAGGGCCATCGCCGCCATGCCGAAGCCCATCACCGCCTCCCCGCCCGCGGCCCTCCGCTCCGCTCTCCGTTGCTTGCCGGCGCAGGCGCGTGCCCGCGCCAGGCAGTAGGCGCCGCTCGCGGCGCAGAGCGCCACCAGCAGCCAGCCGGACAGGGCCGGTCCGTGCACGGCACCCACCTCCCCCTCGTCACCGTCCGCCGGAAGGCTGCCCGCCGCCGTCCGCGCACACGCGGGCGCACGGGTGCGTACGGGCGTACGAGGGGGAGTGGAGGGGGTGCGGGCGTACGAGGGCGTGCGCGGGGGTGCGCGTTAGGCTCGGGACGATCGCGCACGCCGATCGTCAGCGCCCGAGGGGAGCCCCCGTACAGATGGACACCGTCACGTCTCACGAGACCGGCCGGATCACCTACCGCGACGCGGTGCTCGCCGACGTCCCCGTGCTCGTCCCGCTCGTGGAGTCGGCCTACCGGGGCGACGCCAGCCGGGGCGGCTGGACCACGGAGGCGGACATCCTGCAGGGGCAGCGCACCGACCCCGAGGGCGTCACGGCCGTCATCACGGCGCCCGGGAGCCGCCTCCTGGTCGTCGAGCGCGACGGCGAGACGATCGCCTGCTGCCAGCTGGAGCACCGCGGGGAGGCGGCCTACTTCGGCATGTTCGCCGTCCGTCCCGAGCTCCAGGGCGAGGGCCTCGGCAAGCGGATCATCGCCGAGGCGGAGCGCCGGGTCCGCGAGCTGTGGGACGTGCGCGAGATGCACATGACCGTGATCTCCGTCCGCGAGGAGCTGATCGCCTGGTACGAGCGGCGCGGCTACCGGCGTACGGGACGGATGACCCCCTTCCCGTACGGCGACGAGCGCTTCGGCCTGCCCCAGCGCGACGACCTGGAGTTCGAGCTCCTGGTCAAGCCGCTGGTCTGATCCTTCCGACGGAAGAGTCGCCTCGACCCCGGCCGACAGGAAAAACTTCTGCGGCCGGGGGGTCGCACAGGATAATTTCTCTTGCCTCCTCTTGCGGGGAGGAGCCGTACACGGATACGGTTTCTTGACGAAAGGTTCTCCTGTGGAGGAAGAGGCATGACGGAAATTCTTGTGCAGGACGTGACCGGTGGGGGGATATCCACCGACGCCCGTGTGATCGACCACCCCGCCTGGGCCCAGCTCAAGGACGCCGTGGAGGAGATCCGAGCCTGGCAGCGCGCCGACGGCTCCGTCGACTTCGACGCCGAGGACGCGCCGGCCCGCGCGCTCGTCGAGCTGACCGTCGACCGCGTCGCCGCCGCCGTCGAGCAGCTCTCCCCGCTCGTCCCGCACGACGCCGCCTACCACCGGGCTCTCGTCGCCGACCTGCGCAAGTGGGCCGACTCCGGCTTCACGGTCCCCGACTTCCTGGACTCGCTGCTCGCCTTCCAGCCGGCCGCCGACCGCCGGGACGGGCTCCAGCACCTGGTCCTCTTCCCGATGTACACGCAGAACGGCAACCCGGACCGCAACTTCGAGGCCGTCGTCCTCCGCATGGTCTGGCCCGAGTGGCTCTCCGAGCTGGAGCGCACCCGATACGACAACCCGCTCTTCTGCGGCATCACCTTCGAGGACTTCACCGCCGGGTACGACACCAACTCGGCCGTCCTCTTCCCGGAGACCATCGCCGTCCGCGAGGCCCCCGAGCGCTTCAGCTGGGGCGGCATCTTCTGCGACCGCGAGGCCGCCCGCTTCCGCAAGGTCACCGAGGCCGCCGTCGACATCCTCGGCATCGAGCTGCCCGCGGACATCGCCGCCATGATCGACGACCAGGAGCGCTGCGAGAAGGCCTTCGTGCTCTGGGACATGGTCCACGACCGCACCCACAGCCACGGCGACCTGCCCTTCGACCCCTTCATGATCAAGCAGCGCCAGCCGTTCTGGATGTACGGCCTTGAGGAGCTCCGCTGCGACCTCACCGCCTTCAAGGAGGCCGTGAAGCTGGAGGCCGAGGGCAACGAGCACGGCCGTGACGTGCAGTACGCCGTCCTCTTCGACCGCATGTTCCGCTTCCCGCTCTCCGGCGACCGCAACCGCAACTACGACGGTCTCGGCGGCCAGCTGCTCTTCGCGTACCTCCACAAGCACGACGTCGTGCGCTGGACGGACAACACGCTGCGCATCGACTGGAAGCGGGCCCCCGAGGTCACCAACCAGCTCTGCGCCGAGATCGAGACCCTCTACCGCGAGGGCATCGACCGCCCCAAGCTCGTCCACTGGTTCAAGGCGTACGAGCTCGTCTCCACCTACCTCGCCCCCCACCCGGGATCGAAGTGGGCCAAGGGCCCCGACGCCCTCGACCTGTCCCTGCCGCCCCGCAAGCTCGTGGACGACGTGCTTCCGGACGAGTTTCCGCTGAGCATGTTCTTCGAGGCCCTCGCCAAGAAGCTCAAGGGCGTGATCGCCGACACCAAGGGCATCACCGCGGCGGACGTCTCGCGCGGCGAGCGGGTCGCCGCGTGACCACAGGCACGCAGGACACGGAGGAGTCGCCCATGAACGCCAACGGAAACGGCCTGCCGCTCGACGGCGCCGTCATCGCGGTCGCCGGCGCCGCCGGCCCCGCGGGCCGGGCGACGCTGCTGCGCCTCGCCGAGGCCGGGGCGACCGTCGTCGGCTCCGACGCCGACCCCGCCCGTCTGGCGGAGGCCGTCGACGCCGCGCGGTACGCCCACGGCGGAGCGCGCGTCATCGGCGACACCGTCGACCTGCTCGACCTCGACGCCACGCGCGACTGGGCCGCCAAGACGGAGAAGGAGTTCGGCCGCGTCGACGGCCTCGTCCACCTCGTCGGCGGCTGGCGCGGGAGCCCCTCCTTCCCGGAGACCGACCTCAAGGACTGGGACTTCCTGGAGAAGCTCCTCGTCCGCACGGTCCAGCACACCTCGCTCGCCTTCCACGACGGACTGCTGCGCAGCGGCGGCCGCGGCCGGTACGCCCTGGTCAGCCAGGTCGGCGCGCACAAGCCGCTGGCGGGCAACGCCGCCTACAACGCGGGCAAGGCGGCCGCCGAGGCCTGGACCCTCGCCATGGCCGACTCCTTCCGCAAGCTGGGGGGCGACGACGGCCCGCAGGCGGCGGCTGCCATCCTGGTGATCAAGGCATTGGTGCACGACGCCATGCGCGCCGAACGCCCCAACGCGAAGTTCGCGGGCTTCACCGACGTGAAGGACCTGGCCGACGAGATCGCCGGCCTGTGGAGCAGGCCCGCCCAGGAAGTGAATGGACAGCGTCTGTGGCTGACCCCCAAGCCGTGACAGCGGCACTCGGCCCCCGGACCGACGCGCGTCGGCACCACGACCCGTCGGTCCGGGGCTTCGCCAGCGACAACTACGCCGGCGCCCACCCGGAGGTCCTCGCGGCCCTCGCCCTCGCCAACGACGGCCATCAGGTCGCCTACGGCGAGGACGAGTACACCGCGCACCTCCAGCGGATCATGCACGGCCACTTCGGCCCCACGGCCGAGGCCTTCCCGGTCTTCAACGGCACCGGGGCGAACGTGACCGCCCTCCAGGCGCTCACCGACCGCTGGGGCGCCGTCATCTGCGCCGAGTCCGCGCACATCAACGTGGACGAGGGCGGCGCGCCCGAGCGGATGGGCGGCCTCAAGCTGCTCACCGTGCCCACCCCGGACGGCAAGCTCACCCCCGAGCTGATCGACCGGCAGGCCTGGGGCTGGGAGGACGAGCACCGCGCGATGCCGCAGGTCGTCTCGATCACCCAGAACACCGAGCTGGGCACCGTCTACACCGTGGACGAGATCCGCGCGATCGTCGAGCACGCCCACTCCAAGGGCCTGAAGGTGCACCTCGACGGCGCCCGGATAGCCAACGCCGCCGCCTCCCTGAACGTGCCGATGCGCGCGTTCACCAACGCGGTGGGCGTCGACGTCCTCTCGTACGGCGGCACCAAGAACGGCATGCTCTTCGGCGAGGCCGTCGTCGTCCTCAACCCGGACGCCGTCAGCCACATGAAGCACCTGCGCAAGCTGTCCATGCAGCTCGCCTCGAAGATGCGCTTCGTGTCGGTGCAGCTGGAGGCGCTGCTCGCCAAGGACCTGTGGCTGCGCAACGCCCGCCACGCCAACGCGATGGCCCAGCGCCTCGCCGACGGCGTGCGGGCGGTCGACGGGGTGGAGATCCTCTACCCGGTCCAGGCCAACGCGGTCTTCGCCAAGCTGCCCCACGAGGTTTCCCGGCGGCTCCAGGAGCGCTTCCGCTTCTACTTCTGGGACGAGGCGGCCGGGCACGTGCGCTGGATGTGCGCCTTCGACACCGCGGAGGACGACGTCGACGCCTTCCTCCAGGCGCTCAAGGAGGAGATGGCGCGCCGCCCCTGACGGCGGCGGGCCCTCACCGACGGCCGGGTACGGAGCCTTCAGGGGCTCCGGCCCGGCCGCTTCGCCGTGCGCCCGGCGTGCGGGACCGGCTCAGCCGGCTTCCTTGACCTGCGCCGGGGTCGGAGCCGTGCCGCCGAGGTGGGCGGGCACCCACCAGGTGTCGTGCGCGTCCTTCGGGCGGACGGGGTACGCGCGCTGCGCGGCCTCCAGGAGCTCCTGGACGCGCTCGCGCAGCCGTCGGGTGATGGCGCCCGCGTACTGGTCGGAAGGAGCCTCCAGCGGCTCGCCGACGCGGATCGTGACCGGGATGTGGCTCCGCTTGAAGTTGCGCGGGCGGCCCTTCGTCCACAGGCGCTGCGTGCCCCACAGGGCCATCGGGATCAGCGGGACCCCGGCCTCCTGCGCGAGCCGGGCGGCGCCCGACTTGAAGCTCTTCAGCGTGAACGACTGCGAGATCGTCGCCTCGGGGAAGACGCCGACGATCTCCCCGGCGCGGAGCGACTCCAGGGCGTGCTGGTAGGCGTGTTCACCCTGCGAGCGGTCCACCGGGATGTGCTTCATGCCCCGCATCAGCGGGCCGGAGACCTTGTGGCGGAAGACCGAGTCCTTCGCCATGAACCGCACCAGGCGCTTCTGCGGCAGGGCGGCGAGACCGGTGAAGATGAAGTCCAGGTAGCTGATGTGGTTGCTCACCAGGACGGCGCCGCCCGTCCGCGGGATGTGCTCGGAACCCTGCGTGTCGATCTTCAGGTCCAGCGCCTTGAACATGGTCAGGGCGGCGCCGATGACCGGCCGATACACGAGTTCTGCCATCTGAGGGGAGCCCCTTCTTCCTTCTGCTGCCTGGGGAGGGTTCTCCCGGCGAAGTTACGCGGCCGTAGGTTTTCGGCTTTGGGCAGATCGTGCCCCATACGCGCCGCCGTGACCAGCCCAGGCGGCTTCGTACGGGGAGATTCTCGTCACTCCCGGTGGCCGTGGCGCGAAACGAGCGCATGGGGACGTGCGAGCGCCCCGCTGTCCGTCCGCGCTCCCTCCCCCGTCTGCCCACCGTCTGACGCCGTGACACTTCTCCCACATCCCGGTACGCGCTTGACTGCACGGGGCAACCGTCGTCACGCTGACGCAATGCCTCCAGCACTCCTTCTCCACGGCCGGGCCCACGTGGACCTGGCCCGCAACGCGAGCGCGCGCTGTCCGGGTGTCTGACGACCCCAGGACCCCCCACACGACGCCCTTGCAGAAGGACAGTTCCATGACGGTTTCGCCCGAGCTCCGCACCGTGCCCCTGGCCGGAGTGCCCCGACAGGCCTCGCCCGACCTCCTCCGCTCCGTCTTCCGCCGGCACGCCGCCGGCGTCGCGGTCGTCACCGCGCACGGGGAGCGTCCGGTCGGCTTCACCGCCACCTCGCTCAACTCCGTCGCCGCCGACCCGCCGCTCGTCTCCTTCGGCGTCGGCACCACGTCCTCCAGCTGGCCCGTGCTCGCCGAGGCCGAGCACGTCGGCGTCCACATACTCGGCGAGCACCAGCAGGAGCTGGCCACCACCTTCGCGCGCAGTGGCGCCGACCGGTTCGGCGGGGGCACCCGCTGGAGCCGCGGCCCCGAGGGCGTCCCGGTGCTCGACGGCGTCCTCGCCTGGCTGGTCTGCCGGGTGGTGGCCCGTGTGCCGGCCGGGGACCACCGGATCGTGATCGCCGAGGCGGTGGCGGGCGACCCCGAGGGGGCCGGCCGTCCGCTCCTCTACCACCAGGGGCGCTTCAACGCCCTGCGCGACTGAGAGTTCCCGTACGGCGGCCTCCGCGCGCGTTGGCAAGGTCACATGCCTGAGCGCTTGCTCAGCGGTAACGAACTGGGTGTACTGACGAGTAATATTTCGGTCGGGGTGCAGGGCGCCCCAACCGGAAACCCGCCCTTCAGGCGCCTATGCTGCGAGCAACAAGGCAGCCCAGTTATGACGATGCAGTAGGAGAGCCGGCGTGAGCTTGAGGATCGTTGTCTGTGTGAAGTACGTGCCCGACGCCACCGGCGACCGGAAGTTCGCGGACGACCTGACGGTCGACCGCGACGACGTCGACGGCCTGCTGTCGGAGCTCGACGAGTACGCGGTCGAGCAGGCGCTGCAGATCGCCGAAGAGGCCGACGACGCCGAGGTCACCGTGCTCACGGTCGGCCCCGAGGACGCCAAGGACGCGCTGCGCAAGGCGCTGTCGATGGGCGCCGACAAGGCCGTCCACGTCGAGGACGACGACCTGCACGGCACCGACGTCATGGGCACCTCGCTGGTGCTCGCCAAGGCCATCGAGAAGACCGGCTACGACGTCGTCATCGCCGGCATGGCCTCCACCGACGGCACCATGGGCGTCCTGCCGGCGATCCTCGCCGAGCGCCTGGGCGTCCCGCAGGTCACCCTGCTCTCCGAGGTCTCCATCGAGGACGGCGTCGTCAAGGGCCGCCGCGACGGCGACGCCGCGAGCGAGCAGCTCGAGGCCTCCCTCCCGGCCGTCGTCTCCGTGACCGACCAGTCCGGCGAGGCGCGCTACCCCTCCTTCAAGGGCATCATGGCCGCCAAGAAGAAGCCGGTGGAGTCCCTGGACCTGGACGACCTGGAGATCGACGCGGACGAGGTCGGCCTCGCCGGCGCCTGGACCAAGGTCGACTCGGCCGACGAGCGTCCGGCGCGCACCGCGGGCACCATCGTCAAGGACGAGGGCGAGGGCGGCAAGCAGCTCGCCGAGTTCCTCGCGGGCCAGAAGTTCATCTAAGGCTCGCGCGAGCCACTCAGACCGCTGCCCCTTTCGTTCGCAGGAGATTGACGTCCCATGGCTGAGATTCTCGTCTACGTCGACCACGTCGACGGAGCCGTCCGCAAGCCCACCCTGGAGCTGCTGACCCTCGCCCGCCGCCTCGGCGAGCCGGTCGCCGTCGCGCTCGGCAACGGCGCCGCCGACACCGCAGCCGCGCTCGCCGAGCACGGCGCCACCCGCGTCCTGACCGCCGACGCCCCGGAGTTCGCCGACTACCTGGTCGTCCCGAAGGTCGACGCCCTCCAGGCCGCGTACGAGGCCGTGTCCCCGGCCGCCGTACTCGTGCCCTCCTCCGCCGAGGGCAAGGAGATCGCCGCCCGCCTCGCGGTCCGCATCGGCTCCGGCATCATCACCGACGCCGTGGACCTGGAGGCCGGCGCCGAGGGCCCGGTCGCGACGCAGTCGGCGTTCGCCGCCTCGTACACGACCAAGTCCCGCGTCTCCCAGGGCACCCCGGTCATCACGGTCAAGCCGAACTCGGCGCCCGTCGAGGCCGCCCCGGCCGCCGGCGCGGTGGAGTCCCTGACGGTCTCCTTCGGCGCGCTCGCCACCGGCACCAAGGTCACCGCCCGCACCCCGCGCGAGTCGACCGGCCGCCCGGAGCTGACCGAGGCCGCGATCGTGGTCTCCGGCGGCCGCGGCGTCAACGGCGCCGAGAACTTCGCGATCATCGAGGCCCTCGCCGACTCGCTCGGCGCGGCCGTCGGCGCCTCGCGCGCCGCGGTGGACGCCGGCTGGTACCCGCACTCCAACCAGGTCGGCCAGACCGGCAAGTCGGTCTCCCCGCAGCTGTACATCGCCTCCGGCATCTCCGGCGCGATCCAGCACCGCGCGGGCATGCAGACCTCGAAGACGATCGTCGCCATCAACAAGGACGCCGAGGCCCCGATCTTCGACCTCGTCGACTACGGCGTCGTCGGCGACCTCTTCGACGTCGTCCCGCAGCTGACCGAGGAGATCAAGTCCCGCAAGGGCTGATGACCTGCGGTTCTGTCGGTCCCGGGGGCCGCACGGCGATCTGTCGCCGTGCGGCCCCCGGCCGTTTCGGACAACCATTGACGCAGGTCCCGACGGACTACTAACTTCGCCATACGGATTGTTGATTCCGTGAAGCGGAAAACAGGAGGATGTGGGATGGGTCAGCAGGAGAAGGTGTCGACGAGCCTCGCGGGCACGGTCAGCGAGGGCATCAGCGCCTCCCTCGTCGCGGTGGACGCCGAACTCGACCGCCGTTACCCGGGAGACCCCGGCACCCGCCAGCCCGTCCACACCGTCTACGTCCCCGGCAACGTCTTCGACGCCGGCACCCTCCGCTCCTGGGGCGACCAGGCCCTCGCCTCCCTCGACGAGCACGCCCCCGACGCGGCCTCCTTCGCCGCCGTCCTCGGCCTCTCCGACGCCCTCGCCGAGGACGTCTACGGCCGTGTCCGCGCCAAGCTGGAGCGGGAGCCGATCGAGGACCTCCGCGTCGACTTCGAGGACGGATACGCCGGCGGCGACGAGGACCAGGACGCCGCGCGCGCCGCCCGCCTGATCTCCGAGGCGTACGCGGCGGGCACCGCCGCCCCCTACATGGGCATCCGGATGAAGTGCATGGAGGCCGCGGTCCGCGACCGGGGCATCCGCACCACCGACGTGTTCCTGACCGGCCTCCTGGAGAACGGCGGCCTCCCCGACGGGCTCGTCCTCACCCTCCCCAAGGTCACCTACCCCGAGCAGGTCACCGCCTTCGTCCGCCTCCTCGAAGCCTTCGAGAAGGCCCACGGCCTCGACGACGGGCGCCTCGGCTTCGAGATCCAGATCGAGACCAGCCAGGCCATCCTCGCCACCGACGGCACCGCCGCCGTCGCCCGCATGATCGGCGCCGCCGAGGGCCGCGCCACCGGCCTCCACTACGGCACCTTCGACTACAGCGCCTGCCTCGGCGTCTCCGCCGCCTACCAGGCCAGCGACCACCCGGCCGCCGACCACGCCAAGGCGATCATGCAGGTCGCGGCGGCAGGCACGGGCGTACGCGTCTCCGACGGCTCCACCAACGTGCTGCCCGTCGGCCCCACCGCCCACGTCCACGAGGCCTGGAAGCTCCACTACGGCCTCACCCGGCGCGCCCTGGCCCGCGCCTACTACCAGGGCTGGGACATGCACCCCGGCCACATCCCCACCCGGTACGCCGCCGTCTTCGCCTTCTACCGCGAGGGCTTCGAGGCCGCCGCCCGGCGCCTCTCCGCCTACGCCAACCACGCGGGCGGCGACGTCATGGACGAGCCCGCCACCGCCAAGGCGCTCTCCTCCTACCTGCTGCGCGGCATCGACTGCGGCGCCCTCGACACGGCCGAGGTCGACGCCCTCACCGGGATGACGCGCGCGGACCTCGACCGCTTCGCGGCTCCCCGCCGCGGCGACCTCACCGCCTCCGCGGAGTAGGCCCGTCCGTACGGCTCCGCCTGCGCGGAGCAGCGCTCGCCGGTACGGCTCCGGCGGCCCCGCCCCAGCGGCGGCGCCGTCCTCCCGGCGGGCCGTCGCGGGCCCGCCGGGCGCTCAGTCCTCCGGGCGCTCAGTCCTCCGGAGGGCTCAGTCCTCCGGAGGCGCGATCTCGCCCGAGCCGCGGGTGACGAGCCGCGTGCCGAGCACGACCCGGCGGGGCGCCTCGTCGACCCCGTCCAGGCGGCGGAAGAGCCGTTCCGCCGCCGTCCGGCCCAGTTCGGCCGGGTCCTGGGCGACAACCGTGATGCCGAGCAGGTCGGCGAGCTCGATGTCGTCGAAACCGACCAGGGCGACCGGTCGCGGGTGCTCGGCGAGCGCCCGGACCGCCGTCACGGTCACCCGGTTGTTGCCCGCGAAGAGCGCCGTCACCGGCTCGGGGCCGGTCAGCATCTCCCGTACCGCCGCGCGCACGCGGTCCGGAGCCGTCGGTCCGAGCGAGACCCAGGCCTCGTCGACCGGCAGCTCCGCGTCCTCCATGGCGGCGCGGTAGCCGCGCAGTCGCTCGGCGGCGGTGTGGATGCGGGGCCGGTCACCGACGAAGCCGATGCGGCGGTGGCCGTGGGCGACCAGATGGGCGACGCCGTCCCGGGCGCCGCCGAAGCTGTCCGAGAGCACGGCGTCGGCCTCGATCCCGCCCGCCGGGCGGTCGACGAAGACGGTGGCGACGCCCGCCCGGATCTCCGGCTCCAGATAGCGGTGGTCGTCACCGGTCGGGATGACGACGAGACCGTCGACCCGGCGGGCGCACAGCGCGAGCGCCAGCTCCTGCTCGCGGGCGGCGTCCTCGGCGCTGGAACCGTTGATGAGGAGGGCGCCGTGGGCCCGCGCGACCTCCTCGACCGCGCGGCTGAGCGGCCCGTAGAAGGGATCGGCGAGGTCTTCGAGGACGAGGCCGACGGTGGCGGTGCGGCCCTTGCGCAGGACCCGGGCGCTGTCGTTGCGCCGGAAGCCGAGGGCGTCGATGGCCTCCTGGACGCGGCGCTCGGTCTCGGGGGTGACACCGGGTTCGCCGTTCACGACCCGGGAGACCGTCTTGAGGCCGACGCCGGCGCGCGCCGCCACGTCCTTCATGGTGGGCCGGTTGCCGTAGCGGGGGTCGGGGCGGCGGGCGGTCTCGGCCACGGTGTGCGGTTCCTCTGCGGGGTGGTGAGGGGTGTCGTGGGTCGAGCATAGAAGGTGGACAACGTTGTCACGGCAGGAGAGACTGCACGGAGCACCTTTCCGTCCCGGCATCGACTGGAGATCCCGCGCCCATGCCCACCGATCCCACGGACCCGGCCGAAGGTCTCGTCGTCGCCCTCGACTTCGGCGGCACCAAGATCGCGGGCGCCCTGGTCGACGGAGCCGGCCGGATCCGCGCGCGGGCCCAGTCGCCCACGCCCGCGCGGGCGGACGCGGAGACGGTGATGGGCGCCGTCGAGGGCGTCCTGGGCGATCTCGCCGACTCGCCGCTGTGGGCGGCGGCGGGGGCCGTCGGCATCGGCAGCGCGGGCCCGGTCGACGCCCATCGCGGCACGGTCAGCCCCGTGAACGTGCCGGGCTGGCGGGACTTCCCGCTCGTCGAGCGGGTGCGGTCGGCGACGGGAGGGCGTCCCGTCACCCTCGTCGGGGACGGCGTCGCCATGACCGCGGCCGAGCACTGGCTCGGCGCCGCACGCGGCCACGACAACGCGCTCTGTCTGGTGGTCTCCACGGGCGTCGGCGGCGGCCTCGTGCTCGACGGGCGCGTCCACCCCGGCCCCACCGGCAACGCCGGACACATCGGGCACATCAGCGTCGACCTGGACGGCGCCCCCTGCGCCTGCGGCGGGCGCGGCTGCGTCGAGCGGCTCGCCAGCGGGCCGCACATCGCCCGGCGGGCCCTCGACAACGGCTGGCGGCCCGGCGCCGACGGTGACGTCTCCGCTGCGGCGGTGGCCGCGGCGGCCGCCGCCGGGGCCCCCGGGGCCCCCCCCCCCATCCGACCGGTCATCCGTAGTGGACACCCCAGAAAACCACTCACAAAAATAAAAAAATGGTTTTAGCGGGA